>JBKCFX010000367.1:0-11318 GCA_046303595.1 Bacteroidia bacterium | reverse complement strand
ACGTAGAACTTTCTCGAATTCCCGCTCTTTAGGCGATACGTGATTTAAATCGGGATCGAGGTTGGGATTCATTGCTTCAAAGGTAAGCCTTCGGGTATAAAAAAGAAAACGTCCTGTTTTAATGCAGGACGTTTTATAAGGAATAAATGTGTGTATGCTTAATGATGATCTTCGGCCTTCTCTTTCTCTGTGAGTGGTTCAATCTGAGAAACAAAATCCTCCTCGCGATCAGGGCGGCTGTAGTCGTATGCCCAACGATGTACTTCCGGAATTTCGCCCGGCCAATTACCATGGAGGTGCTCAACTGGTGTGGTCCACTCCAAGGTGTTTGAACGCCAAGGATTTTGAGATGCACGCTGCCCTTTGAAGATACTAAAGAAGAAATTGAACAAGAAGATAATTTGTGCTGAAGCAGCCAAGATAGCGAACCATGTTACTAATACGTTGATGTCTACCAAATCACTGAACAAAGGGAATTCGGTATTGGAATAGTAACGACGAGGTACGCCTGCCATACCAAGGAAGTGCATTGGGAAGAAAACGCCATAGGCACCGGCAAAAGTGAGCCAGAAATGAGCGTAACCCATTTTCTTATTCATTACACGACCAAACAATTTTGGGAACCAGTGATAAACACCGGCGAACATTCCGAAAATGGCTGCCGAACCCATCACTAGGTGGAAGTGGGCTACTACGAAATAGGTATCATGGAGGTTGATATCCAAGGCTGAGTCACCAAGAATTAATCCGGTAACACCTCCTGTAATGAAGAACGACACAAGACCAATTGCAAAAAGCATAGCCGGTGTATATTGGATATTCCCCTTCCACAACGTAGTGATGTAATTGAATGCCTTAACAGCCGAAGGAATTGCGATCAATAGTGTAGTAAATACGAAAACAGAACCGAGGAAAGGATTCATTCCTGTAATAAACATGTGATGGCCCCATACAATAAACGAGAGGAATGCAATACCTAGAATGGAAGCAATCATGGCACGGTAACCGAAAATTGGCTTACGTGCATTGGTGGCGATTACTTCAGAGGTAATGCCTAAAGCAGGGAGCAATACAATGTAAACTTCGGGGTGACCTAAGAACCAGAACAAGTGTTCGTAAAGAATTGGGCTACCTCCATTGTATTCGAGCGCGCGACCACCGATGTAGATATCGCTCAAATAGAAACTTGTTCCAAACGAACGATCGAAAATCAACAATAGTGCAGCTGCAAACAATACAGGGAATGAAAGCACACCCAAAATAGCAGTAACAAGGAATGCCCAAATGGTTAGTGGCATGCGTGTCATAGACATACCTTTTGTTCTGAGGTTAATAACCGTTACGATGTAGTTCAGGGATCCAAGTAATGAGGAAACAATAAATAAAGACATTGAAACGAGCCACAACGTCATTCCCAACCCTGAACCCGGCATAGCATCTGGTAACGCACTCAATGGAGGATAGATTGTCCAACCACCGGAAGCGGGCCCTCCTTCGATTGTTACCGAAAACAACATGATGATGCTCGAAGCAAAAAAGAACCAGTACGATAGCATATTCAGAAATCCTGATGCCATGTCGCGTGCTCCCAACTGAAGCGGAATAAGCAGGTTCGAAAACGTTCCGGAAAGTCCACCGGTTAATACAAAGAACACCATAATGGTTCCATGAATTGTAACCAATGCCAAATAGAAATTAGGATCGAGTACGCCACCTGGAGCCCATTTGCCTAAAATTGGTTCAAGAATAGGAAAACTTTTACCGGGCCAAGCCAGTTGCAATCGAAAAACCACAGACATTAGCATGGCAATAACGCCCATAAATACAGCAGTTATTAAGAACTGCTTAGAAATCATCTTGTGATCCTGAGAGAAAACGTACTTCGTCCAGAACGTTTCATGGTGGTGATCATCATCGTCATGATCGTGTTCATGCGTGTGACCATGCTGTACATCCTTCACCAGATGCTCAGCGTGCGAATCGTGTGTTTCCATTGCTGACATATCGACCTCGTTTTACAGTTTCTTAAACAACAATTAATTTGCAGAAGTGTTCTCAGTTGTTGGAGCTATTGCAGATGCTGTTTGTTTCGCTGCACTTTGCGTTTGTGCCCATGTTTTCTGTTCAGACATCCACTTATTGAATTCTTCTTTCGTGTCCACTACAATATCCATCTGCATATTAAAGTGGGTTGCGCCGCAAATTTTATTGCAAAGGAGAATGTAATTGAATTTTGGATTTTTAAGCTTAGTACGCATCTCTGCGGTTGTTATCGTTGGAGTAAACTCAAACATTGTCTCCATACCTGGCACACAATTCATCTGAGCCCTAAAGTGCGGCATGAAGGCACTGTGAATCACATCTCGTGAGCGGAACTTGAACTGAACCGGCTCTCCCTTAATAAGATGTAACTCGCCTTTCACCAAAACATCATCGTTATTTTTATTGTCTTCTAATAAACCTAAATCGTTCCCTTCACCTATTGCACGAAAATCATACCGCCCCAATTGATTGTCTTTACCTGAATAGCGGGCAGTCCAGTCGAATTGCTTTGCATACAATTCCACAACCATCGCTTTTTTATCTCCGGGATAAATTACGTCATTCCACACAGTCAAACCATATGCAATCAATCCTGTTAAAACTATAGCAGGGATAACGGTCCAAATCAATTCCAATTTATTGCTATGTGCAAAGTATGTGGCACGGTTGGCTTTCTTACCGGCATATTTATAGGTTTGATACACCATTATGATGTGCGTTCCAATGAATACAATCGTGATGAGCCCCAAGGTTACATTGAACAGCATATCAATCTCAGGCCCATGTGCAGATGCCGCTTCGGGTAGAATTTTATCCTTATATGACATAAACTGCCATAAGCAGAATCCGAGAAATGCAATTAGGAAGAGAACCCACATATTCCCCTGGTTACGGTTTTCGGCATCGGTGATGGTTTCATCTTTTCTGCTGCTGCGCAACTCGGCCGATAAAGCTGCAATTGACATCACGCGCGTTCCCGCCAAAACAAAAAGTACGATTACTGCTAAAACTAAAAAGGTCATATCTCGTCAGTACGTTGTTTAAATCAATTTAAATATGATGGTGTACACTTTCTTCGTAGAAAACGTGGTTCGGGTTATTAACCGGACGACTGGCAAGTTTGTTCAACACAACGAACCCAAAAAATCCAAGGAAGCCTAACATTGTACCCAATTCTACCCAACCCAAATGCCAGTGATCTTTCATCACACCGGGAGTAATCATTACGAAGTTGTCGCTCCAGTGTCCAAAAAGAATTACAACACCAACAACTTGAAGCAAGCCATAGGTTCTCTTTGATCCACGCTTCATTAACATTAGGAATGGGAAGAAGAAATTAAGAACCAAATTGAACATGAATAGAAACTTATAATTCTCGAAACGATCCATGAAATAAGTAACCTCTTCCGGAATGTTCGAATACCAAATCAACATAAATTGAGAAAACCACAAGTATGTCCAGAATACAGAAAAGGCAAACATAAACTTACCCAAATCGTGAATGTGGTTATCATTAACCTCCGGCAATAAGCCTTTACTTTTAAGATGAAGAACAAGTAAAGTAATTACTGTTATCGCGCTAACAAAGAAACCTGCGAAGGTATACCAACCAAACAAGGTCGAGAACCAATGCGTATCAATCGACATAATCCAATCCCAAGCTGAGGTAGAGGAGGTAACGGCGAAGAACACAAGGAACCAAGCAGCTAAACTTTGACTGCGTTTCCAATTTTGATAATCATAACCCTGATTTTCCAATTCCGACCGCTTCATGAAAGCGCGCAGAAAAAGAATCCACCCAACCAGATAAACAACTGTACGAATAATATAAAATACCGGATTGAGGAAAGCAGATTTTCCGGCAATTATAGAATCGTAATGTTCACTTGATGGATCTGTAACGTGCGGATCGGCCCAGTGGTAAATATGATTCACATGCAGTGCTGATAAGATCACCACCAGCCCGAAAATTGCTGCTCCATAAGGAAGATAACTCGCAACTGCTTCCATCGGGCGTTTTACAGTTGCCGACCATCCTGCCTCTGCAGCATATTGAACGGCCATGAAAAACAAGGCTCCTAAACCAATTGCCATAAAAAAGAAGGCATTGTGGAGCAAGGTTGGCCAAGCTCTGTGTGAATCGGATATAAATCCGCCAACTAAACTTAATACGCCAACGCCCATAAGAGCGAAGCATATATTTTTTGTTTTTGTGGTGAAGGTGTAATTCATTGTTTCTGGTGTGAATCGTCCTTAACTCTGTTATTTTTTCGGTGCAGCAGCTGCAGCAAGTGTTGTTGAATCTACTGCAACTGCAGCAGTACTATCTTTAGGGGCAGATGCACCTAGCCCATCAGCGCGAAGCTTCTGAACGTAACGAATTACAGCCCAGCGCTCAGCATAATTAATCTGAGAAGCATGACTCCCCATCATGTTTTTACCGTAATAAATCGTATGATACATTTTGCCTTCAGGCAAATCCTTCAATGCAGCACTGTAATATGAAGGTACACCTGCAAACTTATCGCGCTGAACCAAGGTTCCGTTGCCGTCTCCTTTTTCACCGTGGCAGTGGATACAAAAATTGGTATAAACCTGCTTTCCTTTTTCAAGAATTAATTCAGTTGCTGGGTATGGATTCATCAATCCCAAACCGGCTGCTTCATATCCCTCATTTGTATTCGGGTAAGCATATGTTTCATGGTAAGGCAAGGTCTCATCGTTGAAACGCGGAATTGTTCCTGCAACAGGCTTAAGTGATGAACCCGCATCACCAAATGGACTTTCTCCATAGGCTTCATATGCCGTGCCTCTGTACATATCGGGCATGTACTCTAGACCCGGACTAAGTGGATCGCTTGTACACGACTGAAGCACAATCATGCTTCCCGCAAGGAAGGCTATTGCCAAAATCAGATTACTCGATTTTTTCATCTGTAATTTTATTTCAGTTCTTTTTGATTGATTTCAATAGCACCGGTGC
Organism: Bacteroidia bacterium; assembly: GCA_046303595.1. Taxonomy (GTDB): domain Bacteria; phylum Bacteroidota; class Bacteroidia; order M30B66; family M30B66; genus CAMCXT01. The sequence continues at coordinate 6,292 of JBKCFX010000367.1, read as the reverse complement.
TGCGTAGAGTAGCAACGATATCATCATGGCCTACACGTTTATTGTCGGCAGTTTGAATCTCCATTATGAATTTATCGTCGGTAGAGCGCGGATCGGGATTGTGCGCCTTACGACCGGGATAAATCTTATTCACAAGAAGATAACTCAGTACCATTCCGTGAGCAGCGCAGAAAACTGTGAGCTCGAAGGTTACCGGAACGAAAGCCGGCATGTTAAGGTACCATGCAAAACTTGGCTTGCCCCCTATATTCATGGGCCAATCATGAATCATCATGTACCATGTCATTAAAACAGCCATGGAAGTTCCAAACATTCCGTAGAAGAATGCAGCATTCGAGAGGCGTGTTGGCTTGATGCCAATTACCGGATCCAATCCGTGAATCGGAAAAGGCGAGAACACATCGCGAATTTTTACTCCTTTTCCACGCAAGGCTTTTGCGCTGGAAATGAGCACTTCCTCGTCATCAAAAACTCCGTATATAACTTGCTTGCTCATAATCAATTAGTGATGCGGTGGTTTAGGATTTTCACTTGTAGCTTTCAAAATAGTCTTCAACTCATTCAATGCTATTACAGGGAACGTGCGTGAGAAGATTAGAAACAGTGTGAAGAAAATTCCAATTGTTCCAATGAAAATTCCAATGTCAACAAAAGTTGGATGGAACATCGTCCAACTTGATGGCAGGTAATCGCGGTGCAGTGAGGTAACGATGATTACGAAACGCTCAAACCACATCCCAATATTCACGAAAATGGAGATGATAAACGTAGCTAACAAACTCTTGCGAATCTTCTTGAACCAGAAAAGCTGCGGAGTAATAACATTACAAGTCATCATCGACCAATAAGACCACCAGTAAGGCCCGGTAGCGCGGTTTAGGAAAGCATATTGTTCATATTCCACTCCTGAATACCACGACACAAATAACTCGGTTAAATACGCCACCCCCACGATAGAACCGGTGATGATAATAATCTTGTTCATCGACTCAACGTGTGTGATGGTAATATAGTCTTCCAAATGACAAACTTTACGCATTATAATTAACAGCGTAAGCACCATAGCAAATCCGGAGAAAATCGCACCGGCTACGAAGTAAGGTGGGAATATTGTTGTATGCCAGCCCGGAATCACAGATGTGGCAAAGTCCATCGATACGATAGTATGCACCGAAAGTACAAGCGGCGTTGATAAGCCTGCTAAAACGAGCGAAACTTCTTCAAAACGCGACCATTGTTTTGCAGACCCTGACCACCCGAAAGACAGTATGCTGTAAATCTTACGCATCTTAGGTTTGGTCTGACGATCACGAATGGTTGCAAAGTCTGGAATCAATCCTGTATACCAAAAAACAAGCGATACGGTGAAATAGGTCGAAATTGCAAAAACGTCCCATAAAAGTGGAGAATTAAAGTTTACCCACAATGATCCAAACTGATTTGGAAGTGGCAATACCCAATAAGCCATCCAAACACGACCCATGTGCATTACCGGAAATAATGCCGCACAGATTACCGCGAAAATGGTCATCGCCTCAGCCGAACGGTTAATCGACATTCTCCAGCGCTGGCGAAACAACAAAAGGATTGCAGAAATCAATGTTCCTGCGTGACCGATACCTACCCACCATACAAAGTTGGTGATATCCCAAGCCCATCCTACTGTTTTGTTCAATCCCCAAACACCGATTCCTGTGCCTATCGTATAAGCAAAACAAGCAACTCCCCATAAAGCAAGAAGCGCCGAAATGGTGAATACAATTTTGAACATCCCATTGGCCTTGCCCTCTACCGGACGCGCAATGTCTTCGGTAATCTGATGATAGGTTTTCGTACCTAAAATCAGCGGTTCCCTTACTGATGTTGTATGATGTGCCATATCTTATCGAAATCGATCTTTATGCGTTAGAGTTTGCAGATTTGTTGCGGACTTTAGTGAGATAGTAAACCGAGGGCTGTGTACCAACTTCTTCAAGCAACTGGTATTTACGTTCATCGTTCCATGCTTTACGTACCGCCGAATTTTCATCGTTAAAATCTCCGAAAGTAATAGCATTGGTAGGACAAGCCTGCTGGCAAGCTGTTTTAATGCTACCATCGACAGGCCGCTCACCTTTTTTCTTTGCCGTTAATTTACCGGCCTGAATGCGCTGAACACACATTGAGCACTTCTCCATTACACCGCGGCTGCGAACAGTAACATCAGGATTGAGCACCATCTTGCCCTATCGTCGAACATGTTGAAATCGAACTGCTCGTTTTCGTTATAACGGAACCAGTTGAAGCGACGCACTTTGTATGGACAGTTGTTCGCGCAATAACGTGTACCGATACAGCGGTTATACGTCATTTGATTCAATCCTTCGAGACTGTGCGTAGTTGCCAACACCGGACAAACAGTTTCGCAAGGAGCTTGATTACAATGCTGACACATTACAGGCTGAAACACCACTTCGAGCGAATCGCCGGTCGAAGGCACTTCCATTGCCAAAAACTTATCGATAGCTCCTACTCCTTCTTTTTCGGCAACCTCTTCATTCATATCGCTGGTATAATAGCGATCGATGCGCATCCAATGCATTTCGCGGCTACGGCGCACCTCATCTTTACCAACTACCGGTACATTATTTTCGGCGGTACAACTCACCACACACGAACCACAACCAATGCAGGAATTAAGGTCGATGGCCATATTCCAGAAATGGTTCTTGTATTCGAAGTTGTCCCACAAATCCAATTCCTGAGGAGTAGCCTTACCATTTTTTCCAACTTTAGCAGAATTTGTTGCCAGCAAAATTTGCTCATTGCCTGCTTTCTGGTCTTTTCTATATTCCTCTAGGGTAGTTTCTTTAACTATCTGACGACCCATCATGGTGTGGTGCGTCTGCGTAGCAGCAATGTTGTATTTGCCTTTACTATCTGAAACACTCGCTCCTGATGTTGAATATTGGAGATATCCATTGGAATTTCCAACGAGCGCGAAAGCATTGGCACCTATTCCATTCGCTGTTTTTCCGGCTGCAGTACGTCCGTATCCAACAGCAACAGCAACGACTCCTTTAGGTAAGCCCGGTTGAGCAAGAGCAGGAAGCGAAATCGTAGCTGAGCCTGCTTTCAATTCAACAATATCCGACAACTGCTCCTGTCCCATCAAGACATTCAAACCCTTCTCCTTCATTTCGTCGGGATTCATGAGAATGTAATTGTCCCATGTGGCCTTTGTAATTGGATCGGGCAATTCCTGCAGCCATGGATTGTTTGCTTGAGCACCCCAACCCATACCGGTTTTTTCATAAACCACTACCTCGATTCCATTTGCAGAGGAAGCTTTGGTGCTGATTGCTGAAGCAGCTGCACTCAAATCCATTGTAGCAGGTGCCGAAGGTATTGATGCAGGAATTGTAGTAACCGTTTTAATTGCTGCTGGATCAGCTGGTGTGCTTGATGGAGCAATTACAGAATCTGCAGTCTGATTTAATTTCGGTAACACACCATCGTGAAGTGTCTTGTTCCAAAATGCTGTGAAACCACCGGAAACGGCAGAACTGTTAGCTGGATAAATTGATGTTTCCCAGTATTTAGCGATGTAATCGTGTGCCGAAGTTGCGTTATCGCTCCATACAAGGATGCTCTCCAATGCATGGCGTGTCTTTCCAAGTGGATTAATAACAGGCTGACCAAGTGCAAAATATCCGGTACGCGGATTCACATCGTTCCAACTTTCGAGATAATGATGCGAAGGGGCGATGATTTTACAAGCAGAAGCTGTTTCATCGGCAACATCCGAAAGTGAAACCGTTAGATCAACAGAAGCAAGTGCAGATTTGAATGCTTCGCCATTGGGCAGACTATACACCGGATTAACACCGGCAATAATCAAAGCACCAACTTTTTTAGCACTCATTTCAGAGATGAGTGCTTGAACAGCAGCATCGTTTCCTTGACGCGTAAAATCTTCAATGTCTTTGTTAATTGTAGAGCCATAAGAACCCAAGTGCATATTAATGGCGTTCACCACCATCTGAACATTTGGATCATTGATTCCACAAACAACCAGAGCTTTCCCGCTTCCTGCTTTTGTTAATTCTGAAGCAACCTTTGCAAGCTCGCTATCTTTATCTGTTCCTTTGGCAGATAAGCCGGCACCGGTTAATTTATTGTATAACGCAACAGCCGCTGAAGCCAATTGCGAAGGTTTTAGCGCAATGCGTTTATCGGCATTTGAACCGGTTACAGTAAGCAAAGATTCAATTTGAATATGACGAGACATGTTCATATTCGCCTTACTTACTTTGCGTTTTGTAGCATACTGACGAGCGTGTTCTACCGGAGAAATCCAATTCGCGAGGAAATCACATCCAATACCTACAACAACATCCGCTTTATCGAAATTGTATGTAGGAATCATAGCCTTGCCGTGGCTAGCCAAATGTGCATCGGCTATCGCTTTCTGAGACACAGCGTCGTAAGCTATAACTTGGGTTCCGGGATATTTTACTGTGAATTCGGCAAGCGCAGCTTTCATTGATGGGCTGATGATTGACGAACTAAGGATTCGAATAGCACCACCAGCAGCAGCGATTGCGGCAAGTTTACCTTTAACTTCTGTATCGATTGATGTCCAGTCTGAATCTTTGCCTCCCTTCATAGGGTTGCGTAAACGGGCTGAATCGTAAAGCGATAGAACAGAAGCTTGCATGCGAGCACTTGAACCACCCATCGAAACAGGGCACAGCTCATTTCCATCTACTTTAATCGGGCGACCTTCGCGCGCTTTAACAACGATTCCACCAAAATCCTGACCATCCCAATACGTGGATGCGTAATAATTCGCCACACCCGGCGTAATTTCTTCGGGTTTATTTAAATATGGAATTGCCTTACGAACCGGAGCTTCACAAGCCGCAAGTGAAGCAGCCGTAACGCTAAATCCGAGTACCTTAAGGAAATCGCGGCGATTTGTTTGGGTCGTTCCTACCGAATCATTACCCAAAAATTCATCTACCGGCAATTCTTCAGCAAATTCATTCTGTTTGAGGTTCAGGAACTCAGGTGTTTCCTGCAGCTCCTCAATTCCCTTCCAGTATTTTTTTGTATTGCTCATACGCTTAAATCCGCTTTGATTGTTAACCGATTAATAATGGCATTTTGAACATTCCAAACCACCAATCGAACCGATTGTAAACTTATCACCTTTCTTATACTTCGGATTATTCACGAATTGTTTGTGAAGTTCCTCGTAGTATTTGTTGTCTTTGTAGTCAACTTCAGTCTTGCGATGACAATCAATACACCAACCCATGGTAAGCGGCGCATGTTGTTTAACTACTTCCATCGAATCGATTGCACCGTGACATTCAGTACATTCAATTTTACCTACAGCAACGTGTTGACTGTGATTAAAATACGCGTGATCCGGAAGCGAATGTACGCGAACCCACTTAATCGGTTTTTGATTTTTACCATATTGACGCGTCTCAGGATTGTAATCGAGGGCTGCGTAAATTTTGGAAATCTCTTCCTTGCCGTAATTCGGTCCTTCCTGTATGTACATATGACAATTCATACAAACATTGGCAGAAGGAATATTGGCATGCTTCGATTTCTCTACGCCGCTATGGCAATACACACAAGCAATTTTATTGTCACCGGCATGTAGCTTGTGAGAAAATTTTATGGGCTGCTCCGGTGCATATCCTTGATATACACCAATTCCCATTAAGCCATCCCAACCTTGTTTCAATACCCAAATGGTTGCAATCAATCCTATAATTGCAACAATCTTTTTGTTATTTGATGCCCAGTGGCGGAAATTCCCCCACAAACCACGATCGGGAGCAGGTTCTTCAACAATCCCTTTTTTCTCGTTAACTAAAGCCTGAAGTGATTTGTTAACAGAATTGAGGACGATAACAAGAACCAATAAAATTAATCCAACGATTCCTAAAATTAAGGAGTAATTTGCAGATGAGGATTCTCCGCCGGCAGCACCGGTTTTGCCACCATCGGCAGGAGAAGCAGCAGTTGCCGGAGCATCACCGCCTTTGTCGGCCCAATTAACAACTGCAAGAATTTCAGCATCAGATAAATTCTGAGACGTCATTACAGACTTACCATAATCTTCAAAAAGCTTATTGGCATAGGCATCACCGGTTGCTAAATAAGCAACTGAATTTTTAACCCAAGCGATCAGCTTTGCGTCATCTGCCCAATTACCTCTCGACCGAACGCCCTTTAATCCGGGACCAACGAGTTTCTGATCGGTAGGTTTGTGACATGAAGCGCAATTCGC
>JBKCFX010000366.1:0-18949 GCA_046303595.1 Bacteroidia bacterium | reverse complement strand
TTCAGAACGTGTAAATCTAAAAATACAAGAGATCAAAAGAATAGCTAAAGGATATGCAAATACAAACAACTACATGTTGATGATATACTTCCATCTTGGAGACCTTGATCTGAACTTACCCACTAAAAAACGCTAAGAACCTCATTTTCAATGTGGCTTAGGTCAGATTTTGAATTTAATGAACTGTATCGTACAGCATTCGCACATTGGATAACATCTGGGATTGGTAGCGGTGCTGCGGGCTTGCAGGTAGCATTCGGTGGTCAAGGCACAATTAATCAAGGAGGAGTATCGAGTGCATTAATTGCGGGTATAGGCTCGTGGAGTGCTGATAATCTTCTTACCCCTAACACCTGGACACAAGTATTAATTGTTTTTGATGGAACGCAGTCAAATCCCACACAAAGACTTCAGCTATATTTAAATGGGCAATTTAGCGGATATTATGGTGATTCTTCAATTCCAGAGTCGATTGGGAATACAGCAGAAAAGACAGTAATTGGTGCGTCTGTTGGCCCAATTGGCGTTAATAATACATATAATTATTTCATTGGCTCCCTCGACGACATCGGCATCTGGAATCGTGCCCTCAGCGCCGACGAAGTGCAACAACTTTATACCCTCAATGCCTGCACCTTTACCGTGTACGATACGGTTACGGTTACCCAAACGGTGTACGATACCGTAACAACCTACACTTCGGTAACCGATACGCTTATCATCAACACCTTAATTACCGAACTCGCTCCACCTGCTAATTCCAATACCATCAAGGTATTCCCCAATCCTGCCAATTCGCACATCACCATCGATTACGGCAATTTTGCCCTTATGAATGGCTACCAATTGCGCATCGAAAATTCGTTGGGGCAGCTGGTGTTTCAAACCAACATTACGCAACAAAGCGATTATTTAAGTTTAAGCACCTGGGGCGGTAACGGTTTGTATTTCGTGCACATCATCGATCCGCAAGGCAACACCATCGATATTCGAAAGATCGTGCTGCAATAATCCACTCCCATTAAAGCGCACTAACATTAGCAGGGCGGAAGTTTTCATTGAACTTCCGCCCTTTTTTAATGAGGGTCATTCGGCTCAAACGAACGTTCAATCGGCTCATTTTTCGTCCTCAATCGGCTCAAATTGCCTTGGATTTGAGCCGAAACCTGAATGAATTTGAGCCAATTTTCCTTTATCCAAAATTGCCATTCAGATATGGATGCTGGCATATGGGAGAGATGCGCGCAGGCTAAAGGAAAATAAAACGGGCCAGCGTTGGCCTGAATTCAAAGACCGGTAGAAATGCAGAAAACTTATTTACCAGCTTTTCTAGCATTTCAACGGCATTTGATTCCGTATAGACGGAACAGGGAGCGGGCTGAAGTATTTTATTTTCCTTGAATTTCTTTGCCTGATTCTTTTTTAAAGTTGTGCGAAGGAAATAGTTTTTGCACTGTGTTATGCACAGGGCTTAACGGTTGTTAGGGCTTTGCGTTTCTTGAAGTATTCTAAAATCTCCTCTTTGCTCATTTTAGATAACTTCTCACTTAATTTATCGCGCTGCTGACGCATAAAATTTACGGCGTCGAATGTCTTTTCAGTCGTTTTCATATTTTTCAAATTCTCGTGGTGAACGTATTTCTAACTGTTTGTAACCATTTTTAATGTTGATGGAATTATAACCTCTTATTCTTTCAATGTTTACAATATGTTTGAAGTTCCAACTTACTAAAAAGTCTGCTCGATAAATGGTCGCCAATGCGATATGAAGACAATCGGCATAGCTTGTTTTTCCTACAACGTTTTCAGTTATGTATTCTGCAGCTAAATCAATAGCTTCATTGGTTATTTCTAAATATTCAGTCAAGTCAACGCTAAGATTTTTAACAAGTTCTTTAACCTTCTCTGGTGCGTTTTCAAGCTCTTCTTGTGTAACTGTTGAGAAAAGTATTAAAAATTCGCCCTCCTTAATTCGGTTAAAAAGCGGTATGGTGTGTTCTGCAAACTCTTCATCAAAATGGCCTCCGAAAACAGATGTGTCGATATAAATTCTTTGCTTCACTTCTATGATTTTCTTATGAAATCAAAAATACGATTTTTACCTATGCACTCCAATTAACGATTGTCCTTGTTGTTTAGCTAAATGCTTAACTGTGTTTGGCAGTACAAACCAACAGAACCACTGCTAAAACATCAACACAAAAACGTGTTTTAAATCAAGCATATCAAAACGAATGAACTAAAACAAAACAGCCAATCGGCTCAGTTTTCGTTCTCAATCGGCTCAAATTGACTTAGATTTGAGCCGAAACCTAAATGAATTTGAGCCAATTCCCCATTATTTCATTTCAAATCTTCAACGAAGTTGAAGGCATTCCGAAATCGATAAATTTTTACCCTCCCACAACCCGAATTAAACCGCTATTTCTTTTACATTTGCAGGCGAAAATCCGAACCTGTATCTGAACATTTACGTTCTGCTGCGTGTTCATTTGCTGTTTCGGGCTTTAACTTCTGTATATGCTAACTAACGAATACTTCCCCCTGCTCATTCAACTGGTGTTTGCATTGGGATTTGTTGTGCTGGTGCTGGTTATTACGCACCTCATTGGGCCGGCGCGTAAATCGGCCAAGAAACTCGAGAATTTCGAGTGCGGCATCGAAGCCAAAGGCAACGCCCGCCTTCCGTTTTCTATTAAGTATTTCCTCACCGCCATTCTGTTCGTACTGTTCGATGTGGAGGTGATTTTCTTCTATCCCTGGGCCACCAATTTTAGAGAATTGGGCATGTATGGCCTCACCAGCATGGGGATTTTTGTAGCCCTATTCCTGCTGGGCTTCCTATACCTTCGGAAAAAGCAGGCGTTTAAATGGGAATAATTCATTAACCGTACAAAAGAGCTGCTGTTATGAGTGATATAAAAATGGTTGAAGCACCCGATGGCCTGCACGGCGAAGGTTTCTTTGCCACAAGTCTAAACAAGGTAATCGGTTTAGCGCGTTCCAATTCGATGTGGCCGCTTCCTTTCGCAACTTCGTGCTGCGGAATTGAATTCATGGCTACCATGGGTTCTAACTACGATCTTGCCCGCTTCGGTTCAGAGCGTATGAGTTTCTCGCCGCGTCAGGCCGATTTACTCATGGTTATGGGAACCATTGCCAAAAAGATGGGTCCGATTTTACGTCAGGTTTACGAACAAATGGCCGAGCCACGCTGGGTTATCTCGGTAGGTGCCTGTGCCTCAAGCGGAGGAATTTTCGATACCTATTCAGTGCTTCAGGGCATTGACCGTATTATTCCGGTTGATGTGTATGTGCCCGGCTGTCCGCCACGCCCCGAGCAAATCATCGACGGCGTTATGCGCATTCAAGATCTCGTGAAAAACGAAAGTCTGCGCCGCCGCAACACGCCCGAATACAAACAACTACTCGCCTCATACGGCATCGAATAAGCATGGCACTCAACAACGAAACCGTACTTAGCCGCCTGCAGGAAAAATTTGGCGATGCCATTCTTACTTCCTACGTGAATTTCGATTACCTCAACATCGAAATTGCAGCGGGCCGCAATGCCGAAATTCTGCGCTTCCTTCGGGAAGATGCCGAGATGAATTTCATGTACCTCACCGATCTGTGCGCCGTGCACATGCCCGATCAAACCGATCGCGAATTGGGCGTAGTGTACCATCTGCACAACCTCGAAGAAAATTACCGCCTCCGCATCAAGGCCTGGTTGCCGGTTGCCGATCCTTCTATCGATAGTGCTACTTCCATTTGGAAGGGTGCCAATTGGATGGAACGCGAAACTTACGACTTCTTCGGTGTGCGCTTTGTAGGCCATCCCGACCTGCGCCGCATACTCAATGTCGACCACATGGAAATGTTTCCTTTGCGAAAAGAATTTCCGCTCGAAGACTCAACCCGCGAAGACAAGGACGATCGTTTCTTTGGACGCTAAAACCGAACAGACATGGCAGAACAATCCATATTTGGCGAAGACTTTATACAACCCGAGGAGCGGCAATACAACACGCTCAACCTCGGTCCTACGCATCCTGCTACACACGGGGTGTTTCAGAATATTCTGCAGATGGACGGCGAAATCATCATGCATGCCGAACCTACCATCGGCTACATTCACCGCGCCTTCGAAAAACTGGCCGAACGTCGTCCGTTTTACCAGGTAACGCCCATCACCGACCGGCTAAATTACTGCTCGGCGCCCATCAATAACATGGGTTGGCACATGACCATGGAAAAACTTTTGAAGGTCGAAACGCCTAAGAAAGTCGATTACATGCGCATCATTGTGATGGAGCTGGCGCGCATTGCCGATCACCTCGTGTGCAATTCGGTGCTTGGGGTTGATGCCGGCGCTTTAACCGGATTTACCTATATGTTTCAGGAGCGCGAGCGCATCTACGACATGTACGAAGAAATTGCAGGAGCTCGCTTAACAACCAACATAGGTCGTGTAGGCGGCTTTGAGCGCGATTTCACACCCGGTTTCCATGCTAAACTGAAGGATTTCCTTGCCACTTTCCCAAAGCGTTTCGAAGAGTTTGATAAAATCATTACGCGCAACCGCATTTTTATTGACCGCTTGATTAACGTGGGCCCCATCAGTGCCGAAGATGCCATCAGATACAGTTTTGCAGGTCCGAATCTGCGTGCTGCCGGCGTTGATTACGATGTACGCGTGATGAATCCGTATTGCTCGTATCAGGATTTCGATTTCATCATTCCGGTAGGCACCAGCGGCGATACGTACGATCGTTTTATGGTGCGCCAAAACGAAATTCGCGAATCGTTGAAAATAATCAATCAGGCCTACAATAATTTGCCCGAAGGCAGTCATCACGCCGATTGTCCGGAATTTTATTTACCGCCGAAACACGATGTGTACAATTCGATGGAAGCGCTCATATGGCACTTTAAAATTGTGATGGGTGAAGTTGATTTGCCTGCCGGCGAATTGTACCATGCGGTTGAAGGTGCGAACGGCGAATTGGGCTATTACCTCATTTCAGACGGAGGAAGAACGCCATACCGCCTGCATTTCCGCCGCCCTTGTTTTATTTACTATCAGGCGTATCCCGATATGATCAAAGGTCAGATGCTCTCCGACGCGGTACTTACCATGTCGAGCATGAACGTAATTGCCGGAGAACTCGACGCATAATTCCCGAATATGTCAGCCACACTACACGGAACACAAGATTTCAACCAGGCCAAGCGCGACAGCATCCGCTTTAGCGACGAGGCTTTAAAAACAATAGATGCGCTCATGAAGCGCTATCCCGAAGGCAAACACAAGTCGGCCTTATTGCCCGTTTTGCACGTGGCGCAAGCCGAATCAGACGGATGGCTTAGTCCGGAAGTGATGGATTACGTTGCCGATTTGATGAAACTTCAACCCATCGAAGTATTTGAGGTGGCATCGTTTTATTCGATGTACAACCTCAAGCCGATTGGTAAATGCCATCTCGAAGTGTGCCGCACCTCGTCGTGCTGGGCGCGCGGTGCCGAAGATATTGTGGAGTATATCTCCAAAAAACTCAACATCCGCGAAGGCGAAACAACACCCGACGGTATGTTTACGCTCAAAACGGTTGAATGCCTCGGTTCGTGTGGATCAGCGCCCATGTTGCAATGCGGTGCCGAATACCACGAAAACCTAACCGAAGCGCGGGTTGATGCATTAATCGACCGACTGCGCTCTGAAGGCAAACGGAAGAATTACACCGATTTAGATTTCCAAAACACGAAGTAAGGCCATGGGAAGAAAACTACTATTAGCCAACGATCATGTACCGGGAATTCAATCCTACGAGGTATATCGTGCCAACGGCGGATACCGCTCGGTTGAGAAGGCGCTTAAATCGATGAGTCCCGACGATGTTGTGGAAGAAGTGAAGAAATCGGGGCTTCGCGGCCGCGGTGGTGCAGGATTCCCAACAGGGATGAAATGGAGCTTTTTGGCCAAGCCCGAAGGCGTTCCGCGCTATTTGGTGTGCAATGCCGATGAGTCGGAGCCGGGTACATTCAAGGATCGCTATCTTATGGAGCACATCCCGCATATTCTCATCGAAGGGATGATTACTTCAAGCTACGCATTAGGAGCAAATACTTCGTATATCTATATCCGCGGCGAATATTTTTACGGTGCTCGCATCCTCGAAAATGCCATTGCCGAAGCGTATGCCAACGGCTGGTTGGGAAAAAATATTTTAGGAACCGGCTACAACCTCGACCTGTATGTGCAGGTGGGCGGGGGAGCCTACATTTGCGGCGAAGAAACCGCCTTACTCGAGTCGCTCGAAGGCAAACGCGGTAACCCGCGCATTAAGCCGCCATTTCCTGCTGTTGCCGGATTGTATGGCTGTCCAACAGTAGTTAATAATGTTGAAACGATTGCTGCTGTTGTTCCAATTGTGAACGATGGCGGCGACGAATATGCGAAAATCGGCATTGGCCGTTCAACAGGTACAAAACTCATCTCAGCATCGGGCAATATCAACAAGCCCGGTGTGTACGAAATTGAGCTGGGTGTATCGGTTGAGGAGTTTATTTTCTCCGAAGAATATTGCGGAGGCATGGCTAACGGAAAGCGCTTAAAAGCTTGCGTTCCGGGCGGTTCCTCAGTGCCTATTTTGCCCGATTATCTTGTGTGTAAAACCGCTGCAGGCGAAGATCGCTTGATGACCTACGAATCGTTGAGCGATGGTGGATTTGCAACGGGCTCAATGCTGGGTTCGGGCGGATTTATCGTGTACGACGAGCACCAATGTGTGGTACGTAATACCTGGAATTTTAGTCGTTTTTACCACCACGAAAGTTGCGGACAATGCAGTCCTTGCCGCGAAGGAACCGGTTGGATGGAGCGCGTACTGCACCGCCTCGAAAAAGGCGAAGGCCGCATGAGCGACATCGATTTATTGGTTGAAGTGGCTAAACGCATCGAAGGCAATACGATTTGTCCATTGGGCGATGCTGCTGCATGGCCGGTAGCTGCTGCCATCCGTCATTTCCGCCACGAATTCGAATATCATGTCTTGCATCCCGATAAGGTGAAAGATTCAAAACACGGTCACCGCGAACCCATTATGCCGGTTAAACCGCAACCTGTAACAGCTTAACGATACAGAAAACATGAGTTTACTAAAAGTAACCATCGACAATAAAACCATCGAAGTAGAGCCCGGAACCACCATTCTGCAGGCCGCACGTATGATTGGTCCCGACGTGGCGCCTCCTGCCATGTGTTATTATTCAAAACTTAAAACCTCCGGAGGCTATTGCCGCACTTGTTTGGTGAAGGTAACAAAGGGCTCAGAAAAAGACCCGCGACCTATGCCTAAATTGGTGGCATCGTGCCGCACCGGCGTTATGGACGGCATGGAGGTCGAAAACTATACCTCGCCCGAAGTTGTGGATGCACGCAAAGGCGTTACTGAGTTTTTATTGCTCAACCATCCGCTCGATTGCCCGGTTTGCGACCAGGCCGGCGAATGCCATCTTCAGGATTTGAGCTACGAAAACGGCAAGAGCGCTACCCGCAACGAATTCGAGCGCCGCACATTCGAACCGGTAGACATTGGCGATAAGATAAAGCTGCACATGAACCGCTGCATTTTATGCTACCGTTGCGTGAAAGTGGCCGACCAGCTTACACCAGGACGTGTGCATGGAGTAATTAACCGTGGCGAAGTAGCTGAGATTTCAACCTACATTCAAAATGCCGTTGACAACGATTTTTCGGGCAATATGATTGATGTGTGCCCGGTAGGAGCATTAACCGATCGTACCTTCCGCTTTAAAAGCCGCGTTTGGTTTCTGAAGCCGGTTGATGCGCATCGCAATTGCGACAAATGCTCGGGCAAAACGGTGATTTGGAAATACGGAAGCGAGATTTATCGTGTAACCGGCCGCAAAGACCAGTGGGGCGAAGTGGAAGAATTCATCTGCAACACCTGCCGCTTCGACAAGAAAGCACCAAGCGACTGGACCGAAGAAGGGCCGCGTAAAATTTCGCGTCACTCGGTAATTTCGCAAGGTCAATATGGTAAAGGAACCCAATTCGTTGCTTCGCCCGAAACATTACCTAATAAACAACTGAGCTGATTATGGAATGGCTGTTTCTTCTCGATAAAACCGTAATTGCATTTGTTGCGTTTGCCATTACCCTCCTCATTGCAACCTACAGCACCTATGCCGAGCGCAAGATTGCTGCTTTTTTACAGGATCGCGTAGGCCCCGATCGTGCGGGCCCGTTTGGCATTCTGCAACCTTTGGCCGATGCCGGAAAATTCTTCTTCAAAGAGGAGATTATCCCAAATACCTCCGATAAGTTTCTGTTCATCATAGGGCCCGGCATTGCGATGCTTACGGCACTGATGACCTCGGTGGTAATTCCATGGGGCGATACGCTTGATATTGCCGGCCGCCAAGTTTCGCTTCAAGTTTCTGATTTGAATATTGGCGTGCTCTACGTTTTTGGCGTGGTATCGTTGGGTGTGTATGGAATTATGATCGGGGGTTGGGCCTCGAACAATAAATTTTCGTTGTTGGGTGCTATTCGCGCGTCGTCGCAAATGATCAGCTACGAACTCAGCATGGGTCTTGCACTTATCGCACTCATTATGATGACCGGAACGCTGAGTGTAAAAACCATTGTGGAGCAGCAACACGGCTTTTGGGAAAATGGTTGGTTTACCTGGAATGTGTTTAGTCAGCCTCTTGGATTTTTACTTTTTATAGTTTGTGCCTTTGCCGAGTGTAACCGAACACCCTTTGACCTTGCCGAGTGTGAGGCCGAATTGGTAGGTGGATATCATACCGAATACAGCTCGATGAAGCTGGGATTCTTCATGTTTGCCGAGTACATCAACATGTTCATCTCATCGGCATTTATGGCCAGTTTGTATTTTGGAGGATATAATTTCCCGTTTATGGATGATTTGGGGCTTTCGCAAAACTGGATAACCATTATCGGTACGTTGGTGTTCTTCTTGAAAATATTTGCGTTTATCTTTTTCTTTATGTGGATTCGTTGGACCTTGCCGCGTTTCCGCTACGATCAATTGATGCGTTTGGGCTGGCAATACATGATTCCGCTGGCGCTGCTCAACATTTTTATAACCGGAATTGCTATACTTATTCGTCAATCATAAACGGCACTCTGAACCATGAAATCATTAAGCAATCGTTCCAAAGTCGTTTCCGATAAAAAGTTCACGCTTTCAGAAGCGGCCTATTTGCCTGCAGTAGTAAAAGGACTTGGCATTACGCTGAGCCACTTTTTTAAACGTCCGGCCACGGTGAAATATCCGGAGCAAAAAAGGGAATTCACAGAAGTTTACCGTGGTAAACACGTATTGAAGCGCGACGAAAACGGAGCCGAGCGTTGCACGGCGTGCGGATTGTGCGCAGTGAGTTGTCCGGCCGAGGCCATTACTATGGTAGCTGCCGAGCGCAAAAAGGGCGAAGAGAATCTTTATCGCGAAGAGAAATACGCATCTACCTACGAAATCAACATGCTGCGTTGCATATTCTGCGGGTTGTGCGAAGAAGCATGTCCGAAACAAGCCATTTTCCTAACCAAAGAAATAGCACCGGCCGATTACGACCGCGAAGATTTTGTGTATGGAAAAGACAAGCTTGTAGAAGGCTTTGAGCCGATGAAGCGGATTGATGTGAGTAAAAGGATGGATCGGTAGGTTTCGTTCAGCTTTATACTATTAGCAACTGATTAAAAATTCCTGACAGATTGGGAATGTCATTCCCAATCTGTCAGGAATTAACTCTTTTCCTGTTCACATATGCATTTCAGGAAATATGCAAAGTTTTCCATTCAAATTTTATCACTCGAATGACTAATTAATTCGACTATTATATAATTTGATCCATGTTGTATTGCTATTTTACTCAATTAAATAGCAATATCATTTAACGATCTTGAAGAATTCAATTATTGCAAAAAGCTGGTAGAAGGCTTTGATTCGATGAAGCGGATTGATGTGAAGTCATGGTTAATTTAAACCGAAGAGGTTTTAGAACCGTTTTATTAGTTTAAATGGCAGATTTACTTAATGTTAGGGCAATTGTGTTGAATTCAAATTCAGCTTCAGGAAACGTAGTGGTAACCCAATTTTAATATCGAAGCACTATTCAAAAGTTTGAACTCAACCACTGAATCAATAGTAAAATTGAGCAATTTGAGGTTACTCCATCCATATTTTAGCGTTTTACGGATTTAACCCAAGATTAACCTACAGAAAAGAGTAATTTTTTCTCGAATAGTGAATTTTACGGCGTTTAATTCAAACCACGTAAAATCCACACCATGAAAAAATCTTTACTCCTTGCATCCTTAATTTTCGGCTCTTTTACACTTGGAGCTCAGGGGCTAGAAAATATAATTGTAGAAACATATTATGTATCCGACGCAAACGATGCAACAGTAAACGACTTGGGCGGCGAATTGCCGGTTGGATCGGTAACACGCAGAATTTATGTGGATATGTTGCCTGGGTATAAATTCCAAGCGGTTTATGGGTTGCCAAATCATGAGTTACGCATTGCCACTTCTACACTTTTCTTTAACAACATCGACCGCGGTGCTACCACGCCAACATACACCAAGAACCAAGCAAAAGACAATACGGTAATGCTCGATACCTGGGTTTCGGTTGGAGCAGCTTGCAGCGGTAATTTTGGCGTGTTAAAATCGATTGATGATGGCGTTGCAACCAATGTAAACAACGACGATGTATTGCAAAATAATGCAGCCGCAGCCGGAATTCCACTTACAGAACAAGACGGCCTTCTTTTGGTAACGGGCCTTGCGCCACAACCGGTTACAACTTTAGGACTTGATGTGCCGCTTGCTTTATTTGACGCGGAAAACGCAGGACCTGTATTTTCTTCTTTCGATGGATCATGGGCTGCTTTGCAGGGTGCAACCGGGCCGAACCCTGAAACCAATCAGGTCTTGATTGCACAGATTACGACTGATGGAACGTTGACATTCGAATTAAACATCCAAATTGGTACACCCGAAGGAGGAGTAGAGCGTTATGTGGCTTCAAATCCGGTAGATGCTGAGGTATTGTTTCCGGCGTTGACGTATAATTCTGATTTGATAACCAGTATCGGAGAACAAACAAATCATGTTCAGGAGTTGAGCATTTATCCCAATCCGGTGGCCGATTTACTCAATATCAATACGGAATTCAATTCAGGAAAATTAGGCCGTTATTCGATTTACACTATGCGCGGCGAACGTGTTTGGGCGCAAACATTGGTTGGTGGGCAAGCGCTTTCAACGATTGATGTATCAGACCTTGCAAAAGGTCAGTATGTGTTAGAGTGCATTGCCGATGGAAAACGCCAAACGCAACGTTTCATTAAGCATTAAAGCCTAACTCTAATTTTTCTTATCCATCCAACATGAAAAAATCACTCAGATTTTGGAGTGCGGCTATTCTTATACTCCTTCTGAATGAATTGGGAGCCCAAGGAGTTGTACGGGGTAAAATCACAGACGAAAATGGTGAAACGGTAATCGGAGCTGCCGTATTTCTCCAAGACAATAAAACGGTTGGTACGATTACCGATTTGCATGGGAATTTCTCCTTGAATGTAAAGGATAACTTGCAGCATACGCTTACAGTTACGTTTGTGAGCTACACCAATATTGAAGAGAAAATTCAACTCAAGGATGGACAGGTACTAGTAAAGAACTTCACCCTTAAGCCCAAAGACAATGTCATTGCCCAAGTTGAGATTACTACCTCGGCGGTGAAAAACAAAGATTACTACCTCGAAAACATTAAGAAGAAATCGAGCACCTCTATCGATTATATTTCTTCAGAAACGATGAAGAAAACGGGCGATAACAATGTTACCGCCGCAGTAGCACGTGTAAGTGGGGTTTCGACAAACGGTTCCTTTATTACGGTGCGCGGTATTGGCGACCGTTACCTGAAAACCAATATCAATGGATTGCGCATTCCAACGCTCGATCCATTTACAAACAACATCAAGCTCGATCTCTTTCCAGCTAGTTTGGTCGATAATATTGTAATTACCAAAACACAATCACCCGATTTACCGGGCGATTGGGCCGGAGCATACCTTTCGGTTGAAACAAAAGATTATCCCGAAGAGCTGGCGGTAACGTTCGAAAACACGGTTACCTACAATCCACAATCTACCGGTGTGGAAATGCTCACCACCGAACGTAGTAAAACCGACTGGCTGGGTTATGATAACAGCCTACGCGATTTAGACCACTCCACCTTTGTACCCTTTGTGGCCAACATTACACCTTATCAGGAATATGCCGCACTTGGTTTGGGAGAATATTTCAACTCCTTGGGTGTAAACGAAAATTCGAGCTGGAACGAAACCTACACCAAGCTGGCCTTGGTGCAGTTGGGCCTGCTCGACAGAGCTAACTTTTACAATGCCGAAGCAATTGCCAACGCACGCGATGCCTACAACAATGGCTCCTACAAACAAGATGCGTATAAAGTGATTAATGCCGGTGCAGCGCAAACAGGACCTCGTTTCGCTAACAATTGGGTGAATAAAACCCGCAAAGGGCCGGTAAATTTTACCCAAAGCTTTAGTGTGGGGAATCAACTCCAGCTTTTTGGCAAACCCCTGGGATTTTTCATTGGTTACCGCTACAACAGCTCGATGCGAAACGATCCCAATGCGATTGCACAACGAGCCGCAATTAACAACGATGCCATCGTTTTTAAAGTAAACGACATTGCACAACATGCCTCGCGTGAGACCAATGGTTGGAGCACCTTGATAAATTTGGCCTATAAACCATCGCCTAATCATTCCATTGCATTGATGTTTATGCCAAACTTCAATGGCGAAAACAACATTCGTAACGATGCCGAAATCGACGACTCGTTTACCACTCAGGTTATTTACACACAAACACAATTTTACGAGCAGCGCAAGCAGATGATCTATCAGCTTAAAACCGATCATTACTTCCCCAAAACGAAGTTAAAGGCCGATTTCAACGCTTCCTATACAAACGGAAGCAGTACTGCCCCCGATTTTAAGAGTTTTAATTACTTCTTGAACATCGACGATTCGCTCGAGATTGACCAAACTGCCTCGCGCACCAATCGTTTTTACCGATATCTCAACGAAGATTTACTCGACACCAAACTTGCTTTTGAGCTCCCAATTGCCAAACAGCGTCCGGGTCTCATCCGCAAGGTGCGTTTTGGTGGTGCATACCAGCACATGGAGCGTGATTACGATCAATACAACTACTTGCTAAAATTTACTCAGCCCGGTAAATACATCATCAAAGACAATAACATTGCCGACTTTTTTAATCTCAACAATTTCAGCTTCAACGACGAGGGCGTCATCAAAGCATTTTACGAACCAGATCCCAATCCGGGCAACAGCAGCATCGGTCAAAGTACCATCAGTGCGGCCTTTGCAATGGTCGATTATAATTTCAATCCGCAGCTACGTGTAACCGGTGGACTTCGTGTTGAACATGCCGATTTATATACTGATGTGCGTTTGTACGACTCCCTTGGGTATGCAGCAAACGACGGGCGCCGTTTCTTTAAAGATGGAATTATAGCACTAGCGCCAAACCCCGGTGCACTCAACGAAATAAGCTATTTGCCTAGTGTGAATGTAATTTACAAGTTGCGCGATGATGAAGTAGCACCCATTAACCTGCGTGTGAATTATTCTGAATCGGTGGCACGCCCCAGTTTACGCGAGTTGTCGGAGATTATCGTGTTCGACTACGAGTTGCGTGTGCCTGTATTCGGGCGCTCCGATCTAAAGCAGGTTAACATCCGCAACTACGACATTCGGGTTGAAAATTACTTTAAAAATGGCGATAACGTTTCGATTAGTCTTTTTCACAAGGATTTTCGTAACCACATTGAACTTACCAACTCAAGTTTTGGCTACAGCTGGCAAAACGTAGATAAGTCCAGAGCTTCGGGAATCGAAATTGAAGGGCGCAAAAAAATCATTAAGAACCTGGAGTTCCGCTCCAACATTACCTTAACATCATCGCTCACCGAGTTTACGCAAACCATTATGCAACTCGACAATGGCATTAAAACGTATCTTCCTATTGAAGAGGTAAGCA
Source organism: Bacteroidia bacterium (assembly GCA_046303595.1). GTDB lineage: Bacteria > Bacteroidota > Bacteroidia > M30B66 > M30B66 > CAMCXT01. The sequence goes on along the minus strand of JBKCFX010000366.1, from coordinate 4,791 downwards.
GGCCTATGTTTGGTCAGGCGCCGTATGTGTTAAATGGAATTCTTTCCTACACTTCAGATTCGCTCGGATTAACTGCCACCGTAAGTTACAACCGCCAAGGCAAACGCTTAGTAATTACCAATGGATTGGGAATTCCGGATGTGTACGAGGTGCCGCGCGATATGATCGACATCAAACTGAGCAAGAATCTTGGTAAACACTGGATGGTATCGCTTACTGTGCGCGATTTACTAAACACAGCTATTCGGCGGACTTACAACTTTACCGATGGTACCCGCATCGATTTCGATAGTTTCCGTTTCGGGACCTTTTACCAGTTAGGACTTCAATACCGCCTGTAAGCATGCGTATCATGAAAACAAAAAGCTTATTTATACTTGCGTTTAGTGCCATGCTTCTTGCCGGGAGAGCGCATGCACAACTCGAAAACATCATTGTTGAACTGTACTATGTTTCCGACAGCCTCGACGCTACCGATACGATTGGTGGGGGATTGGCAGCAGGCAGCAAGACCTACCGCATTTATGCCGATTTAACGCCCGATGCCAAGCTGCGCCGAATGTATGGCGATGCCAACCATCCCATTCGCTTCGAGAGTACCGCCAATTTCTTCAACAACAAATCTGATGGGGAGTCGTTTGGATTTGATTTTGCAAAAACCCGACTCGACGAAAACACCGTGGCGCTCGATACCTGGCTCACCTTAGGACAGACCACCAGAAGCTCTTCGAAGCAAGGTGGAATTTTAAAGATTTACGATACCGATGGGTCATTCATTGCCGGACCGGGTGTGAACGATGGCGGAAGTGCAGAGATAGCAGAAGGGCTCTTAAACAATAACGATACATTGGCGGGTATTCCGCTTACCTCAGCCGATGGCAACGATACATTACCCATCATTCCAACAGATGCCAATTCACTTGGAATTATAAATGTACTCGACCAAAGCGATTCAACCATTTTTGGTTCTATAATTCCGGGCAATAAATTTGAAAGCCGCAATGCAGCAGTGTTTAATTCGGGCACCAAAGGCGTCGATACGTTACAAAATCATGTGTTATTGGCGCAACTCACCACATTGGGCGATATTTCATTCGAGATAAACCTTGAGGTTGAGGTACAAACACAAACCGGTCCGCAAATTATCAAGTATGTCGCTCGCGATTCTGTCCTTCTCGAAGATGAAGTACTGAGTCCTTTGCTTACCTATCCGCAGGCCTGTGGTTGCCAAGACCCTGATTATCTCGAATACAGCCCGAGCTTTGCCTGCAGCGATTCAACGGCGTGTTTAAACCTGATTGTGTTTGGCTGCATGGATCCACTGGCCTGCAATTACAATGCATCGGCAAACTTTAACATACAAGAAATTTGCTGCTATATTGGAAATTGCAACGATTTGGATATAGCAGAGGTTTGTCCTGAATTGTCGGCCAATAACCTAAAACAACAGTCGGTATTGCTGTTTCCAAATCCCGGTAACGATTTGCTTTCGATTCAAGCAACATTTGATACCGGAGTTCCTGTAGATGTGAGCATTACCTCCAGTTTAGGAGCTTTGGTGTACGCGAAAAGTAACATATTGCCATCGGCAGGAAATACCATCTTGCTCGATGCCTTGAATATTACACCCGGAGTTTATTTTGTACAAATTCAACAAGGAGATAATTTGTTTAACGCTTACTGGATCAAACAATGATGCAATTATTTCAAAAAATAGTAGGGAATAAATTCGTGGGCCTTGTTTGCAATGGCCTGTATTGGGCAGGTGTGCTCTTTGTGTTGATGGTTGCAATTTCTTCCTGCGATAAAGATACCGAGCCGGAAACGCCCGTTATTGAAACCGACTCGATAACCGATGTTTCGGGCAATGTGTACACCGTTGTAAAAATTGGCGACGATTGGTGGATGGCCGAAAACTTGGCAACTACGCAATACCGCGACGGTTCGCCGGTTGAATTTCTTCAAACCAGTGCTTCGAATTGGGCCAATGGGTTGCCTGCATACTGCCGTTATGAAGATAATGCTTTGGCCCCCGGCATGCTTTACAATTGGGCAGCAGTAAACAACAGCGCAGGTTTGGCACCGGCGGGATGGCACATTGCAACCGAGGTCGAGTGGCAGGCATTGGAACGCCACTTGGGTATGGCGGCCGATGAAATCGAAAAAGTAAATTGGCGCGAAACAGGTGGTTGTGGCGATAAATTGAAAACCCAAGGCCCCACCGGCTGGTTAAATTTTGAAGGAGTTTGGGGAACCAACGAGAGTGGTTTCAACGCCTTGGCCGGCTCATGCAGGTTGTGGGATGGGAGCTGGGGCAATCCGGGCCTAAATAGCAATGGGTATTGGTGGACATCCACCGAAAAAGACAGCGCCTCGGCCTATTTCAGAAATTTGGATTATAAGAAATCGGGCGTGTTTCGCTTTTATGTCGATAAGCGTTATGGCATGAGCGTGCGCTGCGTAAAAGATAAATGAGCCTCGGACTTCAGTCCGAGCTCTGAGTAGCGAGTAAACATTCCTTTTATCATGCCTTCCAGCTTCGGACTTCAGGCCGAGGTATAAATATGTCCTTAAAAGTGCAGCTCTTTACATTTTTAAGTACGTAAAAATGTATATCAAAACATTTTTATGGACATAATTGTATATTTGCATATCTAAATTGGTTATGCAAAGGAAGATTTTTCACCAACTTGCCTCGTGGAAATCGAAGAAAAAACGTAAGCCCCTTATCGTGCAAGGCGCTCGTCAGGTAGGTAAAACGTGGTTAATGAATGCGTTTGGAGAACAGTATTTCGAACAAAGGGCTTATTTTAATTTCGAAACGCGAACCGAGTTATGCACGCTATTTAAGCATAATTTAAAGCCCAAAGACTTGTTAAAAGGACTTTCGGTGTTTTGTGGCTTTACCATCGAGCCATCACGTTGTTTGATTATTTTCGATGAAATTCAGGCCTGCCCCGAGGCGCTTACGGCATTGAAGTATTTCCAAGAAGAATTGCCAGATAGCTACATTTTAGCTGCCGGATCCTTGCTTGGCGTTGCAATGCATCAAGGCACATCTTTTCCGGTAGGCAAAGTCGAATTTCTGAAATTATATCCACTCGATTTCCACGAATTCCTTTTGGCATGCCAACAAGAAACATTAATTCAGCTTTTGGAATCGGATTCTCCCAATTTAATCCGGGCCTTTGAACCCACTCTTTTGCATTATTTGCGCGAATATTTTTTTACGGGAGGGATGCCCGAAGTGGTAAAAAACTATGTGGATGGCGCGCATCCCGATGAACTGCGAAAGATACAGGTAGAAATTCTGAACGCTTACGAAAACGACTTTTCGAAGCATGCGCCCGTTGCGCAAATTCCGCGACTGCGTTTGGTTTGGAATGCAATTGTGGGGCAATTGGCGAAAGAAAATTCAAAGTTCATTTACAATGTGCTGCGCAGTGGTGCGCGTGCCAAAGATTTCGAACTGGCCATTGAATGGCTCAAAGATGCTGGCCTGGTGCATAAAGTAAATCGAATTACAAAAAGCGGAATTCCACTCTCGGCTTATGCCAATCAAGGCGACTTTAAATTATTTTTCCTCGATACCGGCCTGTTGGCTGCAATGGCCAAAATCACCAAGGAAAGTCTGGTCGCCGGTAATGAAAAGTTTACCGAGTTTAAAGGGGTGTTGGCCGAACAATTTATCTTGCAGCAATTGGTTGCCAATGAAGTGCAACCCTTTTACTGGCATCCCGAGAATGCACAGGCAGAGATTGATTTTGTAGTGCAGGCCGGCAACGACTGCATTCCCATCGAGGTCAAATCGGGCAATAGTTTACACGCAAAAAGCCTGTATGTGTATCATCAAAAGTACGCACCTCCAAAATGCCTTCGTGCATCTATGGGATTTTATCGTCAAAACGACTGGCTCCACGATATTCCGCTGTATGGAATTATTTCGGAACTAAAAAAGTGGAAAGGGGCTTCCGAATAAGGTAGTTTATCGGGCTTACTGTAATTTAAAATTTGGCAAATTAAATGGATTAAATGGAACATATTCCTCACCCCAATCTTCTGAATTCAACTTCATTGGATTAAGTGCTAAAATAGCGCACATTGCCTGATACAATTCGGGCAGTTGGCGGCAAAACTCTTCGGGCGCTTCATAAAAATGCTCAACACATACGGCCCAAAATTCATCGATATTGGTCGCTGCATATTGGCGTAAAAAAGGGTGGTTTCGTATGGTTTGCATGCGTTCAAACTCAGGCAATGCCTTTTCTTTCCAGCTAGAGAACCCAAAACGTTCGCTGCGGTTATCGAAGTAATCCAGATAAAGTGCATGCGCCAATTCATGAAGAATAAGATTGATCTTATCGTTTGGAATTTGATGTCCGTTGAATGCATCCGGCCAGGATATTGCCACCATACCACTATGAAAAACGGTGAGGCCCTTGACATTGCGATTTAACAGCCGGGAGTGAAAAACATCAGGAAACACGACAAATCGCTCAAATTGGGGAAGAAGAAATTCGTTAAAGCCAAAGGTAATCTGCACCAAATGGGCACAAATAAGTAAAATCATTTCATCATGCACTTCTAGCCCTTCCTTGCCTAAGAAGTATTTTTTCTGCACCACAACATGCATCCGCCGTATAAATCGATTTTGTGCGGGCTTATTTAGGCGGGAGTAAAACGGGAAATGCATCTCAAGAAATTTACCCAATACGGGCTTGGTTGGAACCGGATTGATTTGAACATACCCCGGAAACTCCTTCTGTAACCTAGCCAATGCTAACATTTCTT
>JBKCFX010000365.1:0-11466 GCA_046303595.1 Bacteroidia bacterium | reverse complement strand
CTCCTCAGGAAGATACAGCATTCGGTGCATTGATTCATGAATTAACCGGCTCGGCAGTAAAAGACGAATTGCCTGGTGTGCATGAGGTTCATGCCGTTGATGCTGCCGGCGTGCATCCGTTGTTGCTCGCACTTGGTTCGGAGCGGTATACGCCTTATTTAAAGGAGGATAAACGACCTGCCGAATTGTTAACAATTGCCAATCACATTTTGGGTACAGGGCAGCTTAGTCTTGCAAAGTGGCTGTTTATTGCAGAAAAACAAGGCAACTTAAGTGCCGCTAACGAAAAAGCATTTTTCATACATGTGCTTGAGCGGTTTAATCCGCGGCGCGATCTTCATTTTTACACCCAGACAACAATCGACACATTAGACTATAGTGGCGAGGGTTTGAATACGGGATCAAAGTTGGTTATCGCCGCAGCAGGTAATCCTATACGAAAACTTGGTAGCGAAACTCCGACTTTAACAGAACTGCCAAATGGGTTTCATAATGTGAAAATTGCATTTCCGGGCGTGCTGTGCATCAGTTCACCGACTTTTGTGTCATACGAGCAATCGGCACGCGATGTTGAGAGACTATGCGAGGCCTTGAGTCCTGAACTTGGCGATACGTTTCCACTGATAACGGTTTGCGATGATGCTACTTTTACAGCAGCGACGTTGAAAAATTGGCTTTGGGTAACGTTTACACGATCAAATCCTTCGCACGATGTGTATGGAGTGGGAAGTTACACTCAATTCAAACATTGGGCATGCACAGGATCTATTATTATCGATGCGCGTATTAAACCATTTCACGCACCACCCGTAAGTATGCCCGATGAAATCTTGGAAAAGGCAAGAAAGAAACTGGATAACGCGCGGTGAAGCATTACATTTTCCTTGTATTTTTTGATTCCTTTTTGCTTTAAGGTAAAAGGAATTCACAGAAGGCAAACATAAGCATTCCAAGAATCTCTTTTGGCGGTGTAAATACGCGTGATATCAAGAATACATAGCTACAATGGCGAACGTGTGTTCTATTCCAAATCCTTCAGAATTCTCCAACTTTTGGGAAGCATGTTGTTGAGGCGACCTTGAACGGCATTGGCCCAGCCAAGTCCCAAACCTTCATATCGAATTAGATGCATTCCCCTCAATTCTTCACGGTTCGGTAAGCTCTCTTTTTTAAGGTATTTTAGTGCTTCTTGCAACTGCAAATCAATAGCCGATGCATCCTCCCGCAACGAATTGAAAAGCGCCAAATCGTGGTCGGGTATAAATTTTCCTTTAGTCGAATCACCAATGGAAACGCCAAGTTTTATCAAATGCAATGCTTGTAAAAGGTTCGACAGCCATTCGCTTTCTACTTCCGAAACCAAATTTCTGCCAAGATGCGATGTAATTTCTGCCCAAATGGGCGATGGTTCAATCCAATTCAATACCTCGTTTGAACATGGGTTAAACTTAATTTTTACGTTTGATTTGCCTGAATGTACTGCCACATTTTCTGATGATTTTCGAAAACAGGAAACATAAAATCCTTCTCCGTCGATTCGGTTCGGATAAAATCTGTAACCATATTCATTTTCAATTATTTCATATATGTTACTTAATGCTTTTGATTTGATAATTTCAGCGCCTAAATTATCCGAAATCCAGCGGCTTACAGCTTCATTTTCGGCTTCAGAATAGCTGCAGGTCGAATAGATTAGGATACCGCCAGGCTTGAGTGATGGCCAAACATCTTCAACAATGCGTTCTTGCCGTGCCGAACAATGTTCAACGGCCTGTAGCGACCAATGCTTCATGGCTACCGGATCTTTCCGGAACATTCCCGATCCCGAACAAGGTGCATCAACAACAACAACATCGAATGCCGCGGGTAATCGCTTAAATTGTAATGGATCGTTGCTGCTAACGGCCGCATTGGCATATCCCCAGCGCGAAATGCTGTCGCGTAATATGGAAGCGCGCGTTTTTATGACTTCGTTGGCAACAAGAAATCCTTCTCCCCGAAGCCAGGATAGCAACAATGTACTTTTTCCACCCGGTGCAGCGCATAAATCGAGGATTTTAAGATTGCGATTGTTTTCAAACTGCTCGTTCAGAAAGTTTGCAATGCTCATCGAACTGGCTTCCTGCACATAATAAGCACCCGCATGAAACAGCGGATCGATTGTAAAATCGGGACGTTCGGGCAAATAAAAACCATCTTCATTCCAGAGAACTGGTTCAAGTCCTTTACGCGGCGCTAGCGTTTTTGATGGATTAAACCGAATGCTGGTTGGAGCAGGGCGGAGGTGTGCTGCATTGAATGCATCGGCATCAAATCCTTTGGTATTGTTAAGATGTTGGATGAAATCTTCAGGAAACATAGTTCGAAAAAAAAAGGCAACCCGAAGGATGCCTTTTATAAAGAGGTTTGCTGAATTTTATTTAACAGCGTCGATGATTGCTTTGAACGCAGTTGGGTTGTTCATGGCCAGATCTGCAAGAACCTTGCGGTTGATCTGGATGTTTTTTCCATGAATTTTACCCATCAGTTCGCTGTACGACATTCCGTGTTGGCGGGCTCCGGCATTGATACGCTGGATCCACAGTGCGCGGAAATTACGCTTTTTAGCGCGACGATCGCGGTAAGCATAGGTTAAACCTTTCTCAAGAATGTTCTTTGCAATGGTGTAAACATTCTTACGGGCACCCCAATAGCCCTTGGTTTGATTGAGGATTTTTTTTCTCCTTGCGCGAGAGGCAACGTGGTTGACTGAACGTGGCATAGGTTTTTGGATTTTTGGCGGACAGCGTTCGGGTTTCGAATCTTTTGGCTGGCCTCCTGGTTAAACAATGATTTTTACTTTCCGATAACGAGCATTCGTTTTACAAGACCTTCATCGGCCGGAGAAACTAACGCAGAGTGGCCAAGGCGGCGTTTCTGGTCGTTCGATTTCTTCGTCAGGATGTGGCGCTTGTACGCATGCTTCCGTTTGATTTTTCCGGTTGCGGTAAGCTTAAAACGCTTTTTCGCACTCGAATTTGTTTTCATCTTTGGCATTGTACCTGAGTTTATTGAGTGATTATTGATTACTTTTTCTTTTTGGGCGAAAGGAACATGATCATTCGCTTACCTTCCAGTTGAGGCAAACCTTCAGGTTTACCATGTTCTTCCAGTTCGGCAGCAAACTTCAACAGGAGAATTTCGCCTTTCTCCTTGAACAAAATCGAACGCCCTTTGAAAAACACGAATGCTTTCACTTTTGAACCCTCTTGCAAAAATTTCTTTGCGTGGTTGAGTTTAAAGTTGAAATCGTGTTCATCGGTATTGGGACCAAAACGCACTTCCTTCACCACAATTTTCGTGGCTTTGGCTTTCATCTCCTTTTGCTTCTTTTTCTGTTCGTAAAGAAACTTTTTGTAGTCGATGACACGGCAAACCGGAGGTTCTGCGTTGGCAACAATTTCTACAAGATCCATTTCCATTTCACGGGCTACTTTTAAAGCCTGATCAAATGTATACACCTTGGGTTCTATGCCTTCGCCAACAAGTCGCACAGTGCTAACTCCAACAATTTTCTCGTTGATGCGGTGTGCGTCTTCTTTTTTCTGCGGCCCCCGATTAAATGGCCTGGGTGGTTTTGGTGGTAAAGCTATGACTTGGTTCCTCCTTTTAAAAATGGTTAATTAAATGCGCTGTTGATTTCCTGCTGAATCAAACCGGCAAAATCTTCAATACTCATGGAGCCGAGATCGCCGGTACCGTGCTTGCGCACTGAAACAGTTCCGGCCTGTTCTTCTTTCTCGCCAACCACCAGCATAAATGGGATTTTCGATAATTCGGCATCCCTGATTTTTTTACCGGCTCGCTCGTCACGTTCGTCAACGGCGGCGCGAATATCGTAATTTTTAAGGATTTGCGAAACTTTTTTTGCGTAATCGTTATACTTGTCCGAAATCGGCAACAATATTGCCTGTTCGGGCGCTAACCAAAGCGGGAAAATTCCTGCGCAATGTTCAATCAACACCGCCACAAAACGCTCGAGCGATCCAAATGGAGCACGGTGAATCATTACCGGACGATGTTTTTGGTTGTCGGCGCCTGTGTATTCAAGTTCGAAACGTTCGGGTAAATTATAATCGACCTGAATTGTACCCAATTGCCATTTACGTCCAATTGCATCGCGCACCATAAAATCGAGTTTCGGTCCATAAAACGCCGCTTCGCCCAATTCGACAACCGTATTCAATCCGCGCTCTTCGGCTGCTTCAATAATCGCCTGTTCTGCTTTTGTCCAGTTCTCATCCGAACCAATGTACTTCGCCTTGTTTTCCGGGTCGCGTAACGAGATTTGCGCAACGTAATCTTTGAAGTCCAAAGCCTTGAAAATCATTAGCACAAGATCGATTACCTTAACGAATTCTTCTTTTACCTGATCGGCACGGCAGAAGATGTGCGCATCGTCTTGCGTAAACCCGCGAACCCGCGTTAAACCATGCAACTCACCGCTTTGTTCGTAACGGTAAACGGTACCGAATTCGGCCAAGCGCAGGGGTAAATCTTTGTATGAATGCGGCTTGGCTTTGTAAATCTCACAGTGGTGTGGACAATTCATGGGTTTCAGGAAAAACTCCTCACCCTCGGCCGGTGTTTTAATGGGTTGGAAAGAATCTGCACCATATTTTTCGTAATGCCCGGAGCATACGTACAAATCCTTGTGTGCAATGTGTGGCGTTATAACTTGCACGTAGCCCGATGCGGCTTGTGCTTTCTTTAGGTATTCAACCAAGCGTTCGCGTAAAGCAGTTCCCTTTGGCAACCAAAGGGGCAAGCCTTGACCTACTTTATCTGAGAAGGTAAATAACTCGAGTTCTTTACCCAACTTGCGGTGATCGCGTTTCTTAGCTTCCTCCAAAATGCGCAGGTATTCGTCGAGTTCGCTTTGTTTTGGGAAGGTAATGCCGTAAATGCGTGTTAGTTGCTTGTTCTTTTCGTCGCCCTTCCAGTATGCTCCGGCAACGTTCATAAGCTTTACGGCTTTGATGCGCTCCGTATCGGGAATGTGCGGTCCGCGACATAAATCCGTAAAATCGCCTTGTTGGTAAAACGTGATGGTTCCGTCTTCGAGGTCTTTCAATAAATCGAGTTTGTATTCGTCGCCCTTTTCGGTGAAATAGGCCACCGCTTCGGCTTTCGAAACCTCTTTACGAATGTAGGCCGATTTGCGCTTTGCCAGGTCCTTCATGCGGTTTTCGATGCGCGCAAAATCGTCGGATGAAATAGTACGTTCGCCCAAATCTACATCGTAGTAAAACCCGTTTTCGATAGGAGGACCAATGCCAAACTTAACGCCCGGATATTCAGCCTCGAGCGCCTCGGCTAGCAAGTGCGCCGAGCTGTGCCATAACGTGCGTTTGCCTTCATCATCGTTCCACGTAAGAAGTTTCAATGTGGAATCGTTTGCAATCGGACGGGTTGCATCCCATACCTCGCCATTAACCTCTGCCGAAAGTACATTGCGGGCTAATCCTTCGCTGATGCTTTTGGCAATATCGAGAGCCGTAACGCCCGATTCGTATTGACGAACCGAACCATCGGGCAGGGTAATCTGAATCATCATGAAATGAAATACTAAAAATAAAGCGCAAAGATATGGAAAGGGCAGCTTGGTTTAGATAGCAAGATTCAAAAGTGTTACACGTTGAATTATTCGGATTGGAGTTATTCTATATGCTATCTAGAAAATCAACAATCGACTGTTCTGTTTTATCGACTTCATGTGCATAATCCGATGGGACGAATTGCAATCCGGTTACTTGCTCATACAATTCGATGTAGCGGTTCGAGATTTCGCTGATCCATTCGGCGCTCATAGCCGGAATCTGTTGTCCCTCTTTGCCTTGAAATCCGTTTTCGACTAACCATTTGCGCACGAATTCTTTGCTGAGTTGCTTCTGCGCTTCTCCTTTTTGCTGACGTTCAGCATAGCCTTCGGCGTAAAAATAGCGCGACGAATCGGGCGTGTGGATTTCGTCGATGAGTGTGATTCGTCCTTCGCGGTCCTTGCCGAATTCGTATTTCGTATCCACCAATATCAATCCGCGCTTGGCAGCCATTTCTGTTCCGCGGGCAAACAGCGCTTGGGTGTAGTGTTCCAGTTGGTGGTAATCATTTTCAGAAACAATTCCACGGGCTATAATCTCTTCGGCCGAAATGTCTTCATCGTGACCGGCATCGGCTTTTGTAGTGGGCGTAATGATGGGAACAGGAAGTTTATCGTTTTCTTTTAGTCCTTCGGGTAAAGAAGCTCCGCAGACACTACGTTTTCCCAACGCATATTCGCGGGCTGCGTGGCCTGCAAGGTATCCGCGAATAACCATTTCTACTTTAAATGGCTTGCAGGCTTTACCAACAGCAACGTTTGGCGCCGGTGTGCCGAGCAGCCAGTTGGGCACAATGTCGTGCGTGGCTTCTAGGAAATGAGCGGCAGTTTGGTTCAGCACTTGTCCTTTGTAAGGAATGCCTTCGGGCAAAACCACATCGAATGCCGAGATGCGATCGCTGGCAACCATCACGAGCAGGTTGTCGCCAATGCTATACACATCGCGCACTTTGCCTTTGTAGAAACTGCGCTGATTTTCGAAGTTGAATTTAGATTCTCTAAGGCTTTTCGGCCGACTGGTATGCATGCAAAATACGGGTTACAAGTTTATGGCGGATAACATCGCCGGTATCGAGATGAATAATATCGATGCCTTCGACGCCGGTAAGAATGCGAATGGCATTCGGCAATCCAGAGGGCTGATTCTTGGGCAAATCAACTTGCGTTAGATCGCCGGTAATGAGGAATTTAGCCGAACGTCCCATGCGGGTTAGAAACATCTTAATCTGTGCTTCCGTTGCGTTCTGCGCTTCGTCGAGAATAACAAAAGCATTGTCGAGCGTGCGGCCGCGCATAAAGGCCAACGGAGCAATCTGAATGATCCCGGTCTCGAGAAAACTGCTGAGTTTATCGGAGGGAATCATATCGAGTAACGCATCATACAGGGGTTGCAAATAGGGGTCGAGTTTTTCGCGCAGGTCACCGGGTAAAAATCCTAGACTTTCTCCTGCTTCTACGGCAGGACGGGTAAGGATGATGCGGCGCACTTCCTTGTTTCGCAAGGCACGAACGGCGAGGGCAACAGCAGTGTATGTTTTTCCGGTACCGGCTGGACCTATGGCAAACACCATGTCGTTATTGTAAGCACTTTGTACAATGCGCCGCTGGTTGGGCGTACGGGCTTTGATAACTAAGCCTGAATTGCCATATACAATAACTTCAGAGCCTGTATCATTCGGTTCGCTGAGTTCGGGCAAATCGGTATCGGGGTTCATCATTTTACGAATGAACTGTTCGTTCATGCCGCCAAAACGCTGGTGGTGTGCAATGAGGCTGTTAAGTTTCTGTTCGAAGCGGTCGATGTCGGCATCTTCGCCTTGCACTTTCAGTTCGAGTCCACGAGCTACCAGTTTGAGGGAAGGAAAAAATGCACGGAATAGTTCCAAATTGTTGTCGTTTACTCCGTATAGTTGCACCGGATCAACACCTGCTAATAAAATGGTACGCTCGCTCAAGCTTGAAGATAATTAAAATAAATAAATCGTTGGATTTCTTCTGCAAATAAATGAAATTTGAGCCTTAACACAATGTGCTGAATCGGCAATGAACTTAATAACACTTACCACCGACCTTGGCGTTACCGATTATTATGCAGCAATAGCCAAAGGGCAGCTATATTCGGCATTGCCCGAAGCTAAGGTTGTGGATGTTACACACGAAATTCCGAAGCACGATATTCAGCGAACGGCTTTTGTGGTAAAGCAAACCTGGCGCAACTTTCCGAAAGGCACAATACACATCGTGGCCGTTCAGTCGCTCGAAAGTGAGCGGGTATCACTTGTGGCTTGTGCCCATGAGGGTCATTTTTTTGTGTGTGCCGATAACGGAATCATTCCGATTTTTCTGGGTTCGCAGCCCGAAAGCATTGTGCAGCTCGATTTGGGTAAGACGCAGATGCCGTCATTCCCTTTAATTGGCGTATTTGTACCTGCTGCTATTCGATTGGCAAATGGAGAAGCTTTGTCAAAGATTGGCAAAAGAAAAAGCAATGCGCAGGAAATGCTTTTGCAGAGTCCACCGATTGGAGAAAACCACATAAGAGCGAATATCGTATACATTGATACTTTCGGGAATTTGGTAACGAATGTAACACGCGAGAAATTTGAAGAAGTGGGGAAGGGGTTGCCTTTTGAGATTCAGCTGCCGCAAAGTCGCTTAACGATATCGCGTATTTCGGAGCGTTATAATGATGTTGGGAACTCATCGCCATTGGCATTGTTTGGCCACAGCGGGTTACTTGAAATCGCCATTTCGGAGGGTTCGGCAGCACGAATGATTGGTTTGAAGGTGAACGAAGTAATTCGCATCGAGTTTTATGCTGATTAGGATGGTGCATATGCATTTTGCGTCGGAGCATGTGCATGAATTTTTAACCGTGTTTGAGAAGAGTAAGGAATTGATTCGGGCCTTTCCGGGATGTATGCATCTCGAGTTGTTGCGAGAAAAAGATGATGCTTGTTCGTTAACCACCTACAGTCACTGGGAAAACGCCGATGCATTGGAGGCCTATCGCCAATCGGAATTGTTTGCAAAAACCTGGGCAGCTACGAAAGTCTTGTTTGATAAAGCACCAAGGGCGATGAGCTATGAGCGTGTCTCTAAGTAATAATCTTTATAAATCCTGGAATTCTTCGAGAATCACCTCTAATTTAATGGAGGAGCATCATTCACAGCCCTAAGCGGAAATTTCATCAGTTCACATCCCTTACAGACCGTTAATTTCTTGCACTTTTTTCAGTTAGCATACCATTTAATTCACAAAATTTTAATTAGAAAATATTCATCCGTTTGGTGTTATGCAAATAGTATTCGCCATTGTTGTGGATCTCAAAATGAGTCATACGAATTCTTGTTTATTTCATACATTCGTGCGTTAAAATGAACCTGTTTTTCTTAGTAAATGTAAATCTGGCATTCAAAAAATGTATAGCGTTTTGGAGAGTTTTTAAGCTGATTTTGATAGTTCAAATCGTTCTGACATCCTGCGATAATAACTCAATACCTGAAATCAATATCAAATTAACGGATGAGATTAACTTCAATACAAAAGTCCCCTGCACGTTTATTATAAAAAACACAAATACAGATTCCGCTGCAGATGCTAAAATTGAAGCGAGGGGAGGATTATCCAGAAAATATGAAAAAAAATCGTTTGAAGTAAAATTCAAGAATAAAACAGCCCTGATTGGTTTGCCGTTGAATAAATCATTTGTTTTAAATGCCAATTACATCGACAAGACCTTTATGCGTCATAAAATTTGTTATGCTCTTTTTAAGGAAATGAGTTCAGAAAATAAGGCGCCCCAATGCAGGTATGTAAACTTGAGTATCAATGGAAAATACAATGGATTGTATGTACTTATGGAGGGAGTTAATGCTGACTTTCTTGGATTGAATAAACGCGATACTCTGGCCATGCTCTTCAAAGATCCGCCGGTTTTTGTAAAAGAAAAAATTGATTTTGTTGAAGATAAAGCAAATTATTACCAGCAGAAATATCCTAAAAAATCAAAGTCCGATAAAACACATTATATCGAAAAATTTAAATCTTTTCTCTTTGATTCAGACGATGCCATCTTCGCACAAAACATTGAAAAATGGATTGACTTGAAAAATATTATAGACTGGCATCTGTTGCTTTATTTTTCGAATAACGGTGATGGAATAGTAAAGAATTTCTACCTCTATAAGCAAAGCACCAACACGCCATTCAGAATAGCTATATGGGATTGCGACCATTCATTCGGGAGAGATTGCGATAATGAATTGAATATAAAACCATCTGATTTGCCTTTTGAACGCTCGATTTTGTTAAAGCGACTTCTAAATAATCCATATTTGAAGTACAAGCAACAATTAAGAAAAAGATGGTGGGAGCTACGAATTAAAAATATTTTTAGTTTGGAGTATGTAAAATCGGAGGTCGAAAAAAATAAAAGTCAAATAGCAAATGAAATCGGAGCAAATTTTAAGCAGTGGCCTATAAATGACCCGTTTTATGTTGACTGCAATACATTTGATGAGGAATTGAAAATCATGCTTGATTTTATTCAAATGAATACCCAAGTGCTTGACCGCTATTTTAAAACCATAGATTAACTAAGAAATGGCTTTTTTCATAATCTAATCATGCTATGAAGGCCAATAGCAATTCAAAATATGGCGAAGAAATAGTTTTGGGCTCGAAGCTCTATTGAGATTAGGGTTTTTCGAATCTGGTATTAAAAGAGGTTGCCTTTTCGCATGTTTAATTCGGTGCAAGGCGCAACGAATAATTTGTTTCAGCGAGGGCTCGATCATCCCGCATATCATACATAGTGGCAAAGGGAAGCTAACCGCTATTCGATAAAAAACCTAAACGAAAAACATTTTTTATTTCAGGAGGTAGATTTTACCGACCGAAGCGAATTGCGTTTTATCTTTGACGAAGCGGGAGTGGTTTCGTATCCGCACATTTTAAATAGTACTCTACAAAACGAAAAAGACAAATTGGTGTTATCAAGCTAATCATTAATCACATGCATCTATGAAATCGACGAAAATCAAGAACACAAACTGGTACATTATTTAATATGTAAATGCAGAAAATTTCAGCAGTATTGAGTTTAACCATGCAGGTCGTTTGGGCGCAAGGGCAGATTAATCAAAAGCTGGAATTGCCTAAACACAGCGCATCGGATCAAATTATCAGGCATAGCGCCTATACCCTCTGCTACAACGAACCACACGAACAGGCTGCCTGGGTTGCTTATGAATTAACCCGGGCCGAAACACAGAAAGCCTTTGAACGCAGCAATAAATTCATGATCGATCCGCTTGTGAAAACCGGCTCAGCAAGTGATGCAGATTATAAAGCATCGGGCTACGACCGCGGGCATCTTGCACCTGCAGCCGATATGGGCTGGTCGGCGCAAGTAATGCAGGAATCGTTTTATTACAGCAACATGAGTCCGCAATTGCCAGCTTTTAACCGCGGTATTTGGAAGCAACTCGAAGAATTGGTTCGCGATTGGGCCATTGCAGAAGATACCATTTTAGTTGTGACGGGTCCGTTATTGCATTCCGGCTTGCCAACCATTGGGGCCAACAAGGTCTCAATTCCCAAATATTATTACAAAGCAATCCTCGACTTAAGCGGAAAAACACACAAAGGCATTGGATTTATTCTACCCAATCGTGCCGGCTCCGAACCATTGCAATCGTATGCCGTTTCAATCGACAGTCTCGAAAAAGTTACGAGCCTCGATATGTTTTATCAACTTAACGATGCAGCCGAACGCGAATTTGAGCATAGTGTATGCACTCCATGTTGGGAATGGAATGCCGCC
>JBKCFX010000364.1:0-14226 GCA_046303595.1 Bacteroidia bacterium | reverse complement strand
GCGTAATCACCGACCTCAATAGCACAAGTGGAACCACCAGTTATTTCACAACTCTTGCCAATGCCATTAGTAATACCTCGCCCATAGCCATTACTACTGCCGTTTCAGCATCAGGAACTTACTTTATAAGAAAAACAGCGGGTTGTGGATTCGATGTGAAGCCTGTAACGGTTACGATAAATGCGCTTCCAACTCCAACCTTTACAGTTTCCTCCTCCAATGTATGCGCTGGTTCGAGCAGTGTTGTTTTTACCACGCAAAGTGGTATGACCGGCTATACCTGGAATATTACAGGAGTAGGTAATAGTATTGTTTCTGGCGCAGGAACAAACTCTGTTATAACCTCATGGGGATCGAACGGAGGGAACATTACCTTAAACTATACTAACCCCAATGGTTGTAATGCTGCAAGTGCCATCAGTCAGGCAGTAACCATTACCCCGCTGGCCACACCTACTTTTACAGCTACAGGTACTAATCCGGTTTGTCAGGGTGCAACAGCACAAACATTTACCACGCAAACGGGCAGATCCAACTATTTATGGTCGGTTGTTGGAGGAACAATTACAGCAGGAGGTGGAAATACCAATTCTGCAACAATTACATGGAATACCCCTGGTGCTGGTGTTGTAGCAGTAAACTATTCTAATGCAGCAAGTCCGCTTTGTTTTGCTAGTTCATATACCTCTGCTAACATTACAGTTAATGCCCCTCCAGCTATTACTGCGCAGCCAACTGCCCCAACAGTTGTATGCAGTGGAGCAGGAACACAAACAATAAGTGTAACAGCAACGGGCACAGGGTTAACCTATTCTTGGAGAAAGGGAGGAATTCCGGTTGTAAATGGAGCAGTATTTTCAGGACAAGGAACTAACACGTTAACATTAACAAACCCTGCGGTTGCAGATGCCGGCAGTTATGATGTAGTAATTACAGGTACATGCACACCATCAGTTACTTCAAGTGCAGTAACAGTAAGTGTAAATCCATTGCCGCAAGGCAGCATTTCTGGCAATACTGTTTGTTTAGGAGGCCAAAGTCAATTTACATTCACTGCAACAACAGGTACAGGACCGTATACGTTAATCATAGGAGGCACTACGTATACCAACGTGGTAAGCGGCACGCCTTTTAATGGCCCGGCGCCAAGCTCTACCACATCCTATACATTAACATCCATAACAGACGCCAATGGTTGTGTTAGAACAAGCGGCATTACAGGTGCAAGCGCCACATTAACAATAAACACAGCGCCTGCAATAACCTCTCAACCTGTTGCTCCAACCGTAACCTGCTCGGGTAGCGGTGCGCAAACAATAAGTGTAACAGCAACCGGAGCCGGTTTAACGTATTCTTGGAGAAAGGGTGGGGTGGCTGTTACGAATGGAGCCGTATTTTCTGGGCAAGGTACCAACACATTAACCTTAACAAATCCTCTGATTGCAGATGCCGGTAGTTACGATGTAGTAATCAGTGGAACTTGTCCCGCATCTGTAACTTCAAGCGCAGTAACAGTAGGTGTAAATCCATTGCCCCAGGGCAGCATTTCTGGTAATACTGTTTGCTCGGGCGACCAAAGTCAATTTATATTTACCGCAACAACAGGTACTGGACCATATACCTTAAACATAGGAGGAACCTTTTATACCAATGTGATAAGCGGCACGCCTTTTAATGGCCCGGCGCCAAGTTCTACCACTCCATATACGTTAACCTCTATAACTGATGCCAATGGATGCGTTCGAACTACAGGTATAACCGGCGCAACGGCTTCTATAACGGTAAGTCAACAACCAACCGCCAATGCAGGAGGCAATGTTAGTATTTGTCAGGGCACGTCGCATTTAGTATCCGGAGCAAGTTCCTCTAATGGTACTATTCTTTGGACACACAATGGTGCAGGTACCCTAACCAATGCCACAACAATAACCCCAACGTATAATTCTACAGTTGCAGATGCGGGCAATACGGTAACACTTACATTAACCGTGAGCAACGCCCCTTGTAGCAACGCGGTATCTTCTTTAAACATTACGGTTGATCGTCTTCCAACGATTTCGATTGCGGGAACAGCCCCTCATGCTATTACATGTGGCACCGGCTCTGTAACCATTGGGCCAACAGAAGTAACGATAGCATTTGCAAGTGCTATTAATTGGACAACTTCTTCAGGAGGATCAATCACCGCGCCAACGACCGTTACGCCAACCTATGCTGCTATAAATGCCAATGCCGGTAATACCGTTGTACTAACAGGCACAGTTACGGGTACAGGCGGGTGTAGTGCAGAAACCGCTTCCTCAAACTACAGTATCGCTGTTCGTCCAAATCCAATTGTTTCTGTTTCTGGAGGAATCATTAACGGAACAAGCGTCTTCTACAATACACTTGCAGTAACGAACGACGATGGTGTTTCGGTTTACACCTGGCTGCCCGCAACAGACCTATATTTGAATCCTGGACTAACAATACCATACGTTTCCGGAACAGATGCTTCGGTTGTATACGCTTCTCCGTTCATAACCACAACCTATGCTGTTCGGGCAAATCGCGATGGTTGCCTAACTCAGCCTACAAATGCTATTGTTAACGTTTCTTCGGCACTTACCGATAATATTTGTTTGGCTGATGCTCCTTCCGGTTTGGTAGCGGTAACCAATACGCCAAGCTTTGTTTTGCGCACGCTAACAGGGTCTACACCCAGTCCGGGTTCATCTTGTGGTATACCAATTTCAAATGATGTTTGGTTCCGTGCCATAGTGCCTTCTACAGGAGAGGTTCATGTTATGACAAGACAACACACAAATCCGAACCCGGTATTCAATATTAACCGATCATTCGTACAAATATTTTCTGCAACCAATTGTACAACTGGTTTGACAATGGTTGCGTGCAATGCAGATGGCGCTGCAGGATCACACGCCTATGCTGCTGCAACGAATTTGGCTGTAGGAAGTACCGTGTATATTCGTTTAGGTAAAGTTAATGATCCGATAAATCCCGGTCCTGCCAATCAGATACAATTGGCGGTGACGAGCGGTTTGGTATGGACCGGAATCGCCGACAATAATTTCGCCAATCCGGCCAACTGGCATGGTGGAGATGCCACAGCTCTTACAGTTCCAGGAGCTTCAACTACAGCAATTATTCCATACAGCACAAGCAATATTTATCCGGTTGTTACAGGCACACAAAGCGCTCATGGATTAATTTTTAATGGTGCGGGTAGCCTTATTTCGACTTTAACGATCAATACAGGTTCAGAATTACGTTTAGTAGCCTCATCACTAAATCAGAGTTTTATATCACGCTCAGGAAGTTTTCTGCCAGCCGATATATTAGGTGGAGGCACATTGTCGTTCTTTGGCGGAGGAAACAATCAAGCCGCTATTCTTTCTTCAGGCATCCGTTGCAGTGGAATTGTCGGGGTTCGCACAGGCGTCACCTTATCAACCGGCGCTGCCAATCTTACTATTCAGAACAATGGTCAGCTTTTGAGTGGCGGTGTTGAATTGGCTACACTTGGGTTTGGCGGTACGGTTTCGGGTACAATCCGTTACATTAGATCAGGTTCGTTATATGGCAAATACAACTACTGGTCATCTCCGGTATCGGGAGTCACTACTGCAGTATTGAATACTAATTATGGTCATAATCTTTATGATTATGACAATACACGTGCAGGAGCGGTTATAAATGTTCAAAAAGGCTGGGATTACATCCCGAGCACCCCAGAAATAGATAGGATTACATCTCCTGTTAGTATGACATCCGGGAAGGGCTTTATACAAACTTACGCAGGAGATGGAACAGTAAGTTTTATCGGGGCTCCGATGGAAACGACTGTCAATATTCCGGTAACGAAAACCAGCACAAACGGCTTTAACCTTGTTGGAAATCCATATCCTTCTTCTATTTCATACAACCGATTGAAGGCTAATAATGCATCGTTGGGAACAGTTTATCTATGGCGTTCGGCTTCTGATGGATCAATAAATCCATCGGCGTATGTTGTTATTGCCCCAACCGGACTGGTTGTTGGTAATACTGCGGGCTTATTGCCATGGAACGCCGAGATTGGCGGAGGACAAGGTTTCTTGGCCGATATTGCTTCAACGGGAACGCTTCAGTTTAATTCGTCTCAACGCGTCGTTGCCGGCAATGCTACACAGTTTCTTGATGCAAATGCATTAACCTACATGCGTGTTCGCCTTTCAAATATTTCGAATCAGGCCTTCGATGCTATTATCGGTTTCGACCAGAATGCCACCGACGCCTACGATTTCAATTACGACGCGCCGCGTATGCCATCGAGCGATTCGCTGGAATTATTCACATATATTGGCGAAGCAGAATATACCGCGAAATTTGAGGCTCCTTTGGTTGCTACGAAGATTGTAGATTTAGGTACTTCAATTATCGGAACCGGAACGTTTACCCTAAGTATGCCGGAGTTCTTGAACTTCGACCCGTCGGTTCGCGTATTTATTGAGGATGTTAAAGCGGGTACATTCAATCCATTTAGCACAAGTGCTCCATACAGTTTTACGAATGATCCTTCTTTCGATGGGGTGAGGTTCCGCCTCCATTTTATGGCTCCGGTTCAGTTTGCTTCAGAAGGCGCTTGTGTTGATCAGGAAAACGGTAAAATTATCGTTGCCAATCCGAACGAAAACCATCCATTAACGGCAGCCATTCATTCAAGCATCGATGGTATAGTGATTTCAGACTCGGCTCCTTTTACAGGCGAACACATCTTTACAAATCTTGCGGGAGGAGATTATATGTTGCAAATCACCTATCCGAATGCTGAGCCCGCAAATATGGCGGTTGAGGTTGTAAGCGAAGGCGAGCAGTCTGCACCTATTGTTTCGGCAAGTGCCACAAATGTGTCGATTGCCGATGCGATTATTGAATTTAACGCTTCAGCGGAAGGTGCCATTGCGTATACCTGGAACTTCGGCGATGGAACAACGCTTACCGGTGTTAGCAATCCTGTTCATGCCTACATGGAACCGGGTGTTTATGTGGTAACATGCGAAGCAATTGGTCAAGCTGGATGCTCCGCTTCTGCCACCCTTGAAATTAGTGTCGATGCGAACATCACACAAGTAAATGAACTGTTATCTACAGAAGCAGGTATGCATGTATTCCCTAACCCTGCAAGTCATCAGTCCAACATTGTGTTGAACTTAGGTGAATCGGCCTACAGCGATTTAGTTCTTCGAATCACTGATGCAGCAGGCAGAGTTGTTCTAATGAAAGAAATCGCCAATGTAAAATCGGGTGCAATGGTTTCAATTCCAACCGATGGATTTGCGAATGGCATTTACCAAATTGTTGTTGAAGGTCAAAAATTTAAGCAAGTGCGCAAACTTACCATTGCGAAATAATAATTGGTTTAGTTGTTTCTTAAACGGGGAGTAAATTCTGAATTTGCTCTCCGTTTTTTATTTGTATAAAACACAAAATAGGAAGCGATACCCAGTCTAAAAAGGCCATTTGCATTAGATGTTACGCGTTATCGCAATGCGACACATAAAGACCGGATCAACTTGCGATGAACGATTCTTGGGCCATAACAAATCAGATTCGCAATTTTGGTGCACACGTTCGAACTAGTCAAGCAAAAGGAATCGGATAATTCCGTTTATGGATGCTTAAATAGTGATATTAATCAAATATGATAAAGTTTTCATGAGATATAATAATTTGAAATAAAAAATAAGCGGATACAACATTCCTAAGCACAATAGCAGAGTATTTTAGCATTTTCTGTTCGCTGTTATGAATCAACTAATCAATACCTATTCGGGCTCATTCAATTCGTTAGACACGCTTAAGGTTTTTCGATGTTCTATTAAAAAACATTTCGTTCAACTTCTGCTTATTGCATTGCTTGGAATGATTGGCAACAAACTCCATGCACAAGTAAACGTTACAGTTTCGGGAAACACCAATGCCACACCCAATTTAGCAGCTTCATACCCTAGCTTGGCAGGAGCAATAAACGCCTTAAATGCCGTAACGGCCTTTTCGGGTCCGGTAACATTAACCTGTGCCCCCGGAAACGAAACAGCTCCAGCGGGAGGCTATGCCATCCAGTTTACGGGCGTTACATCAGCAGCAAATAATGTGGTGCTTACCACTTCGGGTGCGGTTACACTTACCGCTTCGGCATCACAAACTTCAGGTGCACTCAACGATGCTGTAATTAAACTTATCGGGGCCGACTACCTTACCATATCGGGCTTTACGATTCAAGAAAACCCGTCCAACAGTACAACAGCGCCGGCATCAAACAACATGACCGAATGGGGGATAGCCTTGTTGCGCTCAAGCACTACCAATGGTTCGCAAAACAACAGAATCGAAAATAATACCATCAGTTTGAATAGAAACTATTCGAATACATTTGGTATTTATTCGAACACTACACATACGCCAACAGATGTGGCACCGGGTTTTGCACAGGCACCAACTGCTTCAAGTGGAACTAACAGTTTTAATAAGGTTTATACGAATACCATAAGTAATGTTAATTATGGTATCGTGTTTTTAAGTCCGCCATTATTTTCTTCCATCACCTTGCTTGATAGCGGCAACGATGTGGGAGGCAACTCGGCTGCAACAGGTAATACGCTTTTTAATTGTGGAGGTGTTGTTTCTGCCACTGCCTTTCAGGAAAGATTATCTGTGCCTTATTGCATACATATGCGCGGACAAAGCGATTTTAATCTCTCCTATAATTCGATAACAAGTGCCTCATTCAGCTCAACTTTTGCTTTTGGAATTTATATTACCGGAACGCCCGGAAATACTACGGCAGCATTTTCTCAAAATATTACCAACAATACCCTTACCCTTACCATGACCGGAGCAGCTGCTCAGTACAATTCATTTCAAGGAATATGTCATGAGAATCTCCAAGGTACATTGCCCAATTCAGTTGTAAACATAAATAACAATACTTTGCTGAATTGCCAGAGTGCTGCTAACTTTTACGGGATAACAACCAGCAGCTGTAGAGCAGGCATTCTAAACATAAATGGCAATACTATACGCGGTACAAACTTAACAGGCAGTTCGGGAGATTTTGTTGGTGTTTCATGCAACACGGATGCCTTTGATGGCTTTAGTTATAATCTCATCTATAATGTGAACGATAATAAATTTGGTACTGCAGAAAGCCCTTTAGTTACATTAAGTGCAGCTACTTCATTTATCGGAGCAATTCAATGTGTAAATATAGATCGAATACATAATACCGGAACAGTTAATATTCAGAATAACGATGTGCGCGGTATCGTACACAATGTAACGGGTTTAGGACCTCATACTTACTTTAGTGTTCCATCACCTTCAGCAACACCACTCAATCTGAATGTGAGCGGCAACACCTTTAACAATCTCTCGCTCAACACCGACGGACAGGTTGTGTTTTTTGAACATTCCTATGTCATGCCGGCGAACGGCACGCAGGTTTTTGACAACAATTCGGTGCTTACCGCTTTTTCATCGAACGGACCGGTAACCATCTTTAAAAATTCCAATGCAGCATCGCCCAATACGGCTTCGGTGAGTTACACCAACAATACGTTTTCGAATATTACAGGCAGCGGTCAGGTATATGGAATTTTTAGCAACAACCAGGCTTCGGTTACATCAAAAACGGTCAGCGGAAATACATTTTCAAATTGGAGTTTTTCAGGAGTTTGTGTGCCCATTTTGCTGAATGGCTGGGGCGGGGGAACCACCAACACGGTGAGCAACAATACCATAAATTCCATTATCGGTCCAACAGGCGGAGCTGTTACCGCAATATCGCTCGGATTCTTTTCGGGTACTAATCCATTAACCATATCCAACAATACGGTGAGCAATTTAAACGTAACAGGAAGCGGCACCGTTTCGGGTATTGTGTTTGACAGTTCACCAACTATTACCGGAACAGCGGTGAATATTTTCGATAATGTGGTACGAAATTTATCTTCCGCAAACTCGAGCCTGATGTCGGGCATTCAATGCGGAGGCGCTTCCACAAGAAATATTTACAACAATGCCATTGCCGATTTCTCCTGTTCGGGTAGCGGATCAAATAGCGTCGCAGGAATTTACCTCACACTCTCGAGTCCGAACAATTCAACTTCAAACATCTATAACAATAGAATTGGCAACCTATCCGGTGGTCAGCTTCAGGGGCTCGATGCCATCAGAGGCATTTCCATCGACGAACCTGGCGCATCAACCGCTGCAACGGTAAATGTTTCCTACAACACCATATATCTAAATAGTCTCAGTAGCTCTGGGTCCAACTTTGGCGCTTCGGGCATTTTTGCTCATACCATGCCCACACTCAAACTAATCAATAATCTGGTGTGGATTTCGGGTACGGCAAGCGGCGGCGGACGCTTGGCAGCATACCGTCGCAGTGGAAGCTTACTTTCAACCTATTCAACAGCATCCAACAACAATATGTTTTACGCGGGCACACCGGGTCCCAATAATCTAATTTATGTTGAAGGCCTCACGGCGGGAACCTATACCAACCCTTTGCAAACCCTTTCGGCATACCAGTCCTTTATGGCTACCCGCGATCAAGCCTCTACAAGCGGTACGCCTGCGTTTTTGAATACCTCATCATTTGGTGCTGATTTTCTTAAACTGAATGCGGGTGGAAACCTTGTTGGCGTTGATAATGCAGGTACGCCTGTTGCGGGCATCACCTCCGACTTTGAAGGCGACACCCGCGGTGCAACACCCGATATTGGTGCCGATGAAGTAGAAAGCGTGGATTGCGGAGCTACAGTGGCATCGGTAACACAACAGCCTACATGTTCAATTTCAACAGGAACTATAGTTGTAAGCGCACCTACAGGAGCAAATGTGCAATACAGCGTGGGTGGAGCTTATCAGACGGCGGCTACATTCAGCGGACTTGCGCCCGGATCATACAACGTTACCGCAGAAATTGCAGGATGCACCACAACGGCCGTTACGCTTGTGGTGGATGAGCCACCTCTGCCTTTCGATTTGAGTGTAAATGTTGTAGAAGCAGACTGTAACCAAAGCAACGGTTCTGCTACGGCGGTAGCAAGCGGTGGAACAGGCGGCTATACCTATTCGTGGTCGCCTACAGGCGCTTCGACGCAAACGATTAATAATCTCGCACCGGGTATTTATTCGGTTACGGTAACCGATGGGCAGGGATGCACAGTTACTGCAAATAACACGTTGAACGAAACCGGATGCGGTGGTTTTTGCAATACAGATGGCAACCTAATTATCTACTCCAATTACGACGGTGGTGTGCTCGACATTAACGTGGATCAGGATATTCCCAATCTTAAAATTGGTGTTTCTTCATACGAAGCCGTTCAGATTAATATCTCCGGACCTTTTGCGGGCAATGTAACAGAAGTTGTATATGCAGGATTCAATGCATCAAATAACAATTGCGGATTTGGTGTAACAAATACAACCGTTTCGGGTGTTAACCCGGCCATTGTACAGATTCTTATTGCGCCTCCCGTGGGGTACACGCCGGTACATGAATTTGGTTATCCTATTATGATTGGCGGTTACCAATGTGATACGCTAAGCAGTTCGGGAGGGGTAAATACGCCCGACGAAATCGTGTATTACTTTACCAATACCACAGGCGGAACACTTTTATATCACGAAACGCAATACGGCTGCTGGACCGAACCCCGAAATGTATCGGCTGGGGGGAATTGTTGTATCGAGCCACCCAACAACGAGGGTTGTCCGCCAATAACGGTGAGCTCCACATCGGTTACCGATGCCAGTTGCTTTGGTGCGTCTAACGGATCCGCTACGGTGCAGGCAAGCGGAGGCGCAAGTCCATATACGTATAACTGGCAGCCGGTAAATCTGAACGGAGCTTCACAAAATGCATTAGCGGCGGGCACGTATACGGTTAACGTGGCAGACCAAAACGGATGTCCGGGCACTACAACGATAACGATTGATGAGCCGCCACAGGCTATTAATCTGAGCATTAATACCGTAGATGCAGGCTGTAACGTAAACAATGGTTCTGCCACCGTTACAGCAAGCGGTGGTGCGCCCGGCTATACGTATTCTTGGTCACCTTCAGGAAATTCGACACAAACGATAAACAATCTCGCGCCGGGTATTTATTCGGTTACGGTTACCGATGGACAGGGCTGCACCGCTACTGCAAATACCACGGTGAGCGAGGTGGGATGCGGCGGTTTTTGCAATGCAGCTGGTAACTTAATCATCTACTCCAATTACGATGGTGGCGTGCTCAACATAAACGTCGATCAAAATATTCCCAATCTAAAAATCGGTGTTTCGACCTACGAAGCTGTGGAGATTGCCTTATCCGGGCCTTTTGTGGGCAATGTTACGCAGGTTGTTTATGCCGGCATTGATGCGGGTAATGACAATTGTGGATTGGGCATAACAAGCACTACGATTTCGGGTGTGGATGCATCCATTGTTCAGGTACTTATTGCCCCGCCGGTAGGATATAGTCCGGCACATGGTTTTGGAAATGCGATTATGTTGGGCGCCGACGATTGTGACACTACGATGGAAACAGGCGGCAACAATACGCCCGACCAGATTGTGTATTACTTTGCCAATGCTACGGGCGGAACGCTTTTATACCACGATACGCAATACGGCTGCTGGAGCGGAACCCGAAACATTTCGGCGGGTGGTAACTGCTGTATCGAACCGCCAAGCGAAGACGATTGTCCTACCATTACGGTAAGTGCTGCATCTACAACCAATGTAAGCTGTTTTGGCGATTCAACCGGTTCGGCAACGTTAACTGCTGTGGGCGGATTGGCTCCGTACACTTATGAATGGGCGCCCGGAAATTTAAGCGGACCAACGCAAAACAGCCTGGCAGCCGGAACATATGCTGTAACGGTTAGCGATGCCAACAATTGTCAGGGTAGCTTTACGTTGACCATTACCCAGCCTGCAACTGTGTTGCAAGTTTCGACCATTACTGTTGATGCAGAATGTGGGCTATCTAACGGAAGTGCAACGGCCACAGCCAGTGGAGGTACAGCACCTTATTCCTATAGTTGGTCGCCTTCGGGTGGCAATACGGCTGCTGCCACCAATCTTGCGGCCGGAGATTATGTGGTTGAGGTAAGCGACGACAATGGCTGTACGCTCAGCGATACCGTAACCATTATTAATCCTGGAGCGCCCGATGCGCCTGATGCAACCGTTACCCAGCAGCCTACTTGCCAGCAGCCTACCGGAGCCATTTCGATAAGCGCACCTGTTGGATCCGGTATTCAATACAGTGTGGGTGGAACATATCAAACATCAACACAGTTTATCGGCCTGCCACCCGGAAGCTATTCGGTAACAGCACAGGATGCATCTAACGGATGTATTTCGCAAGCAACTACAATCGTACTCGATTCGCTGCCCGAAATAGTAATCAATCCTATTGTGAGCGATGTGATTTGTGGCAGTTCTGCCGGAGCCATTGCTACCAATGCTACAGGCGGTTCGGGGCCCTATACTTATGCATGGACACCGGGCGGTGAATCATCTTCGGGTATTTCAGGTTTGGCGGCAGGGAGCTACGGAGTAACCGTTACCGATGCCAATGGATGTTTTGCGACAGTGTCAATTACGGTCGACACTGTTGGTGCGTTGGACGTAAGTGTAACACCACCAACTGCAACAATTGTTTTAGGCGATACCATTGCCTTAGGTGCAGATGGCGGATTTAATTATGTATGGTCGCCCAACGAAAGCCTGAGTTGTCAAACCTGCAGCACAACACTTGCATGGCCTGCCGAAACTACTACTTACACCATCGTTGCCAGCGATTCGCTCGGATGCAGGGGCCGTGTAACGGTAATTATTGAGGTGGATATTCAATGCAACGAGGTATTTATCCCTACCATTTTTTCGCCCAACGGAAAAGGGCCTGACCAAAACGAAACCTTCTGCGTTTACAGCAATTGTCCAGATCAGTTTAAATTGGCAATCCACAATCGCTGGGGACAACAGGTTTTTGAAACCGAAGATATTACCCAATGCTGGGATGGAACATACAACGGAACTGAAGTGCCTAGCGGGGTGTATGCTTTTAATATCTATCTGAAACAAATAGACGGTACAGTAATTAATAAAACCGGAACAATTACACTGGTGAGGTAATAGCGTGAGGATGTTAAAAAACGAAAGCATGTATAGCCTTCATTCGGCCTTTTATTGCATTATTTTAAGATGAATTTGCCAATAAAACGAGCATCTGTAACACCCTTTGGAATTATGAAAAAAAGTTTTAATCTTACCCCCGTATGCTTCAAAGCCTCGAATACGTTTTAAATCATGAATACAAAATCGGCTCTATCACTACTGAAATTATTTGCAGTATGTATATTTGTGTTATTCAACAGCTTTGTTGCCATTGGTCAGAAGCAAGCCAACATTTGGCATTTAGGCAATAACCGAGCAATCGATTTTACGAGCGGCGAGCCCGTTGAAATTAGCGGCAGTGCGATTTCGGCTTACGAAGGATGTGCATCCTACTGCGATTCGCTGGGCAACCTATTATTTTACTCAAATGGCGGCGGCTATGAAACGTTTGGGCCCACAGGAAATATCTGGAATGCAGCAAACGAATCGATCTATGATATGCAGGGTATAGAGGGCGGCGGTTACAGCGCCATGCAATCGTCGGTTTTTATTGAAGCTCCGGGCGAACCCGGAAAATACTATCTCTTTACCATGGACGATCGCGAATATTATTTGGATGCCTCCGATTCGGTAATGAACGCCCAACCGCAAGGCCGTGGTTTAAGTTATTTCAAAATAGATCAATCGCTCAATGGAGGGCTTGGCGAGGTGATTGAAGCCAATCAATTGGTTTATGCGCCTTCGGCAGAGGCCGTTTGTGCCGTTAAACACGCCAATGGCAGCGATTACTGGATTCTTATTAATCAAGATTCATCGGGCATTGGTATATATCGCGTTACTTCGGCCGGGGTTGAACTGTCGTCGGTGTATTCGATTCCCGAAGGTTCGTTTTATATGATTAAAGCATCGCCCGATGGAAGCAAATTATTTGTTCTCCTCGATGATTTTCCGGTCGGTACGGGCGTGCTATTGCAATTTGATCCGGCAAGCGGAACCATTTCGAATAGGCAGGAACTGAATACCTACGAAGGTATTTTTTACTTTGAATTTTCGCCCAATAGCCGCTACCTGTATTTTGCCAACGGCGCCACCATCGGAAGGTATGATCTAAACAGCAGCAACATTGCTTCAACATTTACCTCGTTTTTCGATTTCTCAAGCATTGATGGCTTTTCCTATATATCGCAGATGCAGCTTGGCCCCGATGGAAAAATCTATGTTTTATTTGTGGAATACGATAGCGTAATCGAACTGCCGGTTAATACGCTTAACCGAATTGTGTGTCCCAATACGGCCAATCCATCTTTTGAATACGAAGTATTAACGTTTATTGGAAGCCCCAGTGCGGGTAATTTCAATGGCTTACCTAATTTTCCCGCCTGGATTTTTGAAAACTACGATTCCACGTACGTGGCATTAGGTCCCGATAACGTAAGACTTTGTGATGTAGGCGGTTCTTTGCAGTTGAATGCGGGTAATCCCGGTGCAACCTACCTTTGGTCGACGGGCAGCACCGAGCAATCCATTACGGTTGATGCGCCCGGAACGTACTTTGTTACCGTAACCGGCAGTTGCGGAACAGGGAGCGATACCATTGTAATTTCGGCTTGCGAGGTGTTTTCTGAATGCATTGAATTTCTGCCTACAGGCGCAATACAAACCTGGACTGTACCCGAGGGTATTGACAGTGTTCGGGTAAAAATTTGGGGTGCTGCGGGTGGTGGTGGCCCCGATTCACTAAACAATGCCGGAGGAGGCGGAGGATACACAGAGCTTAAACTTCCGGTTGTAGCCGGCGACGTGTTTGAGATTGTAGTTGGCGGCGGTGGTTTGGCTGCCGACGGCAATACGGGAGGTGCAGGCGGCTATGGCGGTGGAGGAGATGGTGGCAGTGGCAACCGTCAAGAAACAGTGTTTGGTGTTTTAGGCAATTATGGTGGTGCCGGAGGCGGAGGCGGTTTGAGTTTGATTCGAATGCAGGGCAGCATAAATAGTATTATTGGTATTGCCGGAGGCGGCGGCGGCGGAGCGTTTAACAGAAGTGGCGGCGGCGGCGGC
>JBKCFX010000363.1:0-2653 GCA_046303595.1 Bacteroidia bacterium | reverse complement strand
GAGCGCAGACTTAAAACATCGGTTTCGTTCAGAACGCAAACGTATTTATCGCAAAAATTTCCGGAGCAGTCAGGGAACGACAATCTTTATATCGCGGGAAGCTTACTGCCCGACGACGAATTGGTTCGCAGCATCGAAAATTTGAAAGAGGGCGAAAAACTTTTGAAAGACAATGTTTTACTGGCCTTTCGAAATGGCACGTTTCAATCGGAAGCCAATAAGTATGCACTCGAATACCGGTCGACTGTGCGCAGAATTTGCAACACCTGGGATATTTTTTCGCTCAACGCCGCCGAACTCGAACTCGATTTCGAATTGCTTACCGCAGGACGCCAAAGCGCCGAGCTTGAAAACGGCAATACAATCATCGGAACACGCATTTTTGCCGAAGAAGGCGCAAAGGTTTCTTGTTCGGTGCTGAATGCTTCCTCTGGTTCAATTTACCTTGGAGCAAACTCCGAAATTTGGGAAGGATCATTGATTCGCGGGGGCTTTGCGTTGCTCGATGGGGCATCGGTGAAGATGGGCGCTAAAATTTACGGGGCAACCACGGTTGGTCCGCATTCGCGCGTGGGCGGCGAAATAAGCAATTGCGTTATTCAGGGGTATTCAAACAAAGGCCACGACGGATTTCTTGGGAATTCGGTATTGGGCGAATGGTGCAACTTGGGCGCCGACACCAACAATTCGAACTTGAAGAACAATTATGCCGGGGTGAAACTTTGGGACTTTGCCGAGCAGAAAATGGTCGATACCGGTTTGCAGTTTTGTGGCTTGATGATGGGCGATCACAGCAAGTGTGGCATCAATACGATGTTCAACACCGGAACCGTGGTGGGCGTGAGCGCCAATATTTTCGGCGCCGGATTTCCGCCGAATTTTATTCCATCGTTTAGTTGGGGTGGCGCAGGCTCGCTTACCGAATACCGCTTCGAACAAGCCGCCGAAACCGCAAAACGCATGATGGACCGGAGGCATATTGCTTTCGACGCAATCGAAGAGGGCATTCTCAACGAAGTATTCCGCCAAACAACAGGCGAACGCAGCAGTTGATTCTGCCTAATTTTCTGAAATTTATCCGTGGCATATCGATTGACAATTTACGAGGCTAGCCGAAATTAAAAGAGATTTTAATTTTTGCTGACTTAATGACATACCCATGAACGAATCGCTATTTGACCCATCTGTTTTTTCCAATATAATCGACGACGATGCCGAGTTTATTCCGCTGATGACCTCCGAAGACGAGGAGCAGATGAACATGGAGCACATCCCCGACGAACTGCCAATTCTGCCGTTGCGCAATACCGTACTTTTTCCAGGTGTGGTAATTCCCATTACAGTTGGACGCGATAAATCCATCAAGCTCATCAAGGATGCCAACAAGAAAGACCGCATCATTGGTGTGGTATCGCAAAAGGATGTGAATGTTGACGATCCCGGCGCGAACGATTTGAACGAAATCGGTACCGTGGCCATGATCATCAAAATGCTGCGCATGCCCGATGGCAATACAACGGTAATCATTCAAGGCAAACGCCGCTTTAAAATTGAGGAGATTACACGCGAAGAGCCCTACATTAGAGCGCGCATCTCGGCATTCGAAGAAAAACGTCCGAAAAACAACGACAAAGAATTCGCAGCGTTGGTTTCGTCGCTGAAAGACACTTCGCTGCAAATCATCAAGCAATCGCCGAATATCCCTTCGGAAGCGGCTTTTGCAATAAAGAATATCGAGAGCCCATCGTTTCTCATCAACTTTATTTCATCGAACATGAATGCCGAAGTTGATCAGAAGCAAAAGATGCTCGAAGTAGCCGATTTGAAGCAACGCGCCGAAATGGTGTTGCATCACATCACAAACGAACTGCAAATGCTCGAGCTGAAAAACCAGATTCAGACCAAGGTTAAAATTGATATCGACCAGCAGCAACGCGAATATTTTCTACATCAACAACTGAAGACCATTCAGGAAGAGTTGGGTGGAAATGTTTTTGAGGAAGAGGTTATCGAATTGCGCAAAAAAGCAGAGTCGAAGCAGTGGAGCGAAACCGTTAAAAAGCATTTTGCCAAAGAAATCGATAAGCTGCAGCGCATGAACCCGAATGCCGCCGAATATTCCGTGCAGCGCAATTACCTCGATTTGTTAATCGATTTACCCTGGAACGAATTTACGACCGATAATTTCGACTTACAAAAAGCGCGTAAAATCCTCGACAAGGATCATTACGGCATGGAAAAAGTGAAGGAGCGCATTTTAGAATACCTCGCAGTATTGAAACTAAAAGGAAACATGCGCTCGCCCATTTTGTGTTTTTACGGTCCGCCGGGCGTGGGAAAAACTTCGCTAGGCAAATCCATAGCAAAATCGTTAGGGCGCGAATATGTGCGCATGTCGCTGGGTGGCGTGCGCGATGAAGCCGAAATTCGTGGCCACCGCAAAACCTATATCGGAGCAATGCCCGGACGAATCATTCAGAACTTGCGTAAGGCCAAATCGGCCAACCCGGTTTTTGTACTCGACGAAATCGATAAGCTGCAGCGCATGAACCCGAATGCCGCCGAATATTCCGTGCAGCGCAATTACCTCGATTTGTTAATCGATTTACCCTGGAACGAATTTACGACCGATAATTTCGACTTACAAAAAGCG
>JBKCFX010000362.1:0-3845 GCA_046303595.1 Bacteroidia bacterium | reverse complement strand
GAACGGTTCCATCCAAATTGGGGGTGATAAATTTACCACCGATTTTGAAGAAAATATTCATCGTACCCACTTCAAGGATGTTCTCAAAATTCTTTGCATCGAGCCACAATACTTGATCGTAGCCTTGTTTTTTAGCCATTTCGGTTGGTTTTATGGCAGCAGCATAATTTCCCGCGGCCTTGGCTTCTCCTGTACCTCCAGCCGCAGCGCGTATGTAATTTGTTTCTGCGTATAAACGAATTCGTTTACTAAAATACGGTCCGGCAGGCGTTGCAAAGATGATAAACTTATAGTGCGTTGCTGCGCGCATTCCCGTAAAGGCTTCATCGGCATACATGAAAGGACGCAGGTAAAGCGCACTGCCCGGAGCTGTTGGCACCCAATTGCGTTCAATCCAGACAAACTGCTTCATGGCCTCAACAAACAAGTCCTCCGGAACATCGGGCATACCAAGTCTCTGCGCACTTTCATTCAAGCGATGTGCATTCATCTCTGGACGAAACAAAACAGGGCCATTTTTTCCCATCGTAGCTTTTAACCCTTCAAAAATAGCCTGCCCATAATGCAGTGCCATTGCCGATGGATGCGTCGCAATCGGGGCAAGCGGCTCGATGCGGGGATTGACCCATTGCTCGTTTTCATAGTCGCAAACGAACATATGGTCGGTAAAATGTATCCCCATGGTAGCAGCGTTAATATCAACCGTGCTAACGCGGGACTGCTCCACTTTTTTAACAGAAATTGAATGTGCTGGAACGTGAATCATGAATGCAGTATTGAGTTTAAACCGTCTCAAAAAACGATTTTTCGCTTGCAAGTTTACTAAGAAATAGGCAACCGGTGTTTTACTTGAGCTTCAACGGGTAAATATTTTATCCCTGATTCCCAAGAAACTCCCGAAATGTTTGGTATAACTCTTCTTGCGAAGGTCTATTTAAAGGCAGTTCCCGCAAGGGATCAACCGCTTTTAAGGCATCAAAACAATCTGCGGGCAATTTCTGATACAATTGTGTTCCTTTGGTTTTCCATTCAAGCATTTCATCAGACACTGTGCGAATTATTTCGGCAGGATTACCTACCACAAGACTTCGCGAAGGTATCTTCATGCCCGCTTTTACAAATGCTAAGGCGCCAACTATTGAATTATCGCCAAGATCGGCATCGTCCATCAGCACGGCATTCATTCCTACCAAACAGTTTTTACCAATATTTGCACCATGCACTATTGCGCCATGACCAATATGGGCGCCCACCTTCAGTATAATCGTTTTGCCGGGGAACATATGAACGGTGCAATTTTCCTGAACGTTGCAGTCGTCTTCGATAATTATCCCGCCCCAGTCGCCCCGAATTGCAGCACCAGGACCTATGTAACAATCTTTACCGATAATTACATTACCTGTAACGGCAGCTTGCGGATGCACAAAACTACTTTCGTGGATTACGGGGATAAAACCCTTGAAAGAATACACCATGCCTTATGCTGTTGTTTTAAATTTCTCGAGGGTTTTGCGTGTGAATTCAGACAATACCAAACGTCCGGAAATTGCTGCTCGCTCAATCAGTAGTTCATCCCAATGCGCTGTATCCTGCCAGAATACTTGTTTCATTTCGCGCATGGCTTCGGGATTATACGTGCACAAGTGCTTTGCAAATGTCAATATAGCTTCATCCATCGCGGCAGCATCTTCAAACAGCTTGGCATACAAACCTTTCGAACAGGCCCAGTCGGCATCATAAAACGAATTCGCATCAATGGCGATCTGCGAAAGTGCCGAAACGCCGATTTTACGCTCTATGGCCGGACTTACCACAAAAGGCCCGATACCGACATTGAGCTCACTTAACTTTATGGCAGCAAAACGTGTGGCAAAACAATAGTCGGTGGCAGCAGCCAATCCTACTCCACCACCAACTGCTTTGCCCTGAATTCGTCCGATAATAAACTTCGGACATTTGCGCATCGCGTTAATAACATGGGCAAAACCTGAGAAAAAACGTTTACCGGTTTCGGCATCGTTGATGGTAATAAGTTCGCGAAAACTTGCGCCTGCACAAAACGTACGTTCGCCCCCACTCTTCAGAATGATTACAGCAACATCAGCGCGCGTTCCTGCTTCTTCAATAGTTGTCGCCCATTGAGACAGGATAATGCCCGGCAAGGAATTTTGATCGGGATGAAAAAACTCAATGGTTGCAACCGATTCGGCAACCTGCAAGGTAACATAGGCGTCTGACATTGGGATTTAACTGATTTTGGAGAGACAAAAGTAATTAAAAGCAAGGTAAAAATCAGTCCAGATCTGGTGATGGCATAATTGAAAAAAAATGGAATTGAATACTATTAGCCTAAGAATTGAGTTTAGGAAATAAAAAGTTAAAACAACGATCAAAAACCGTTAAAAACTGTAAATGAATGAGTTGACCAAAATCCTATTGGGGTCCGCCACTCCTCCTCCCCAGCGTAAAGTTACGACACCCAAATGGTACTAGTCGTTTCAAAATCTTAAAACGGATAATTGTTACGAACACAGCTGTTCATAGTTTGGTTGGAAAATTACGCTTGTCCTGTGAATAGCTTTTTCGGAAATTTAAATCGGGAGGGGATACGTGTTTCCCTGGTAAAATTTTCGGTGCTCAAATAGTCGACTTATTCCTGTCGCCTTACAGTTTAGCGTTTGATGAACAATTTAATTTGTACTATAATGAACATTTATCTGATTGGCTTTGCATTGCTTTTGATGGCCTGCAATGGTAATGAAAACACTCTCGAAAACAAACAGCCTCCAATAGATAAGGCAGCTGCGAAAAAAGAGACAATAGAACGTGTCAAAATAATTCCGCTTGGAAACATTTCGAATGCAGATCTTGATTTGGCAAAAAAAGGCATTGAGGATTTTTTCAAGCTTCTAGTTGTACTTGATAAACGAGCCCCCTTGAGCAGTGATTTAAAAAATTCTGCAAAAGGCCGATATGTTGCAGATAAAATTCTGACGAAATTCAATTCGAAAGAGAATATCATAGTATTAACCGATGTGGATATTGTGACCAAAAACAAAGAAGACAATATTGATGAATATGGGATATTCGGACTGGGTTACCGGCCCGGGAATGTGTGTGTTGTATCCACCTTCAGATTAAAAGGCCTACAAAAGTCCAGTATGCGCGTTGGTCGCGAAAAATTTGAAGAACGTCTTAAAAAGGTCTGCATTCATGAGATTGGCCACAACTTGGGTCTTGACCATTGCACGAAAGATCCGCTTTGCCTTATGCAGGCAGCCGAGGGTACAATAGCTCAGGTCGATAAGGAACGAATGGATTTTTGCACCTCCTGCAAAAGCATCCTTCAGAAGCGTAACTAAAAATTCACGTTATCAAGCCTTCTCCAAGATGGCCGAGTACCCCTGCCCTACTCCGATGCACATCGTTACCAGTGCATAACGCTTGTTACTGCGTTGCAATTCTAATGCAGCCGAATAGGCAATGCGCGCACCGGTAACACCAAGCGGATGCCCCAAGGCAATGCTACCGCCGTTTGGATTCAGTCGCGCATCATCGTCGGCAATGCCCAGCGCTCGTGTACACGCCAACACTTGTGCTGCAAAAGCCTCATTCAGTTCGATTATATCAATGTCGTTGAGTGTAATTCCGGCTTTGGCTAAGGCGCGTTTCGACGCTTCAACCGGACCAATACCCATAATGCGCGGTTCAACACCAATTACGGCCGAACTCACTATGCGCGCCAGCGGTTTCAGGCCATATTTTCGAACAGCTTCTTCGGATGCAATTAACGTTGCTGCAGCACCATCGTTCAGTCCCGACGCATTGCCGGCGGTTACCGTCCC
>JBKCFX010000361.1:0-2247 GCA_046303595.1 Bacteroidia bacterium | reverse complement strand
TTCGCGTGTTGGTGTTAAAATTAGGCAACGAATCGGCCTATGCGCTGAGGCGGGCAAAGACTGTTTATTTAGAATTTGTAAAATGGGAATTGAAAATGCAGCCGTTTTTCCGGTGCCGGTTTGCGCGCAACCCAGTAAGTCGGTTCCATTTAAAACAATGGGGATCGCTTGTTCCTGAATGGGTGTTGGATTTTGATACCCTTCTTCCTGCAAAGCACGGAGGATGGGATCAATTAAATTGAGTTCGTTAAAAAGCATAAAAAAAGGAGAGCCCTAATCCAAAACCGCACTGAACCAGTGAATGAGCCGGGCAGCTCGTTAAAATTGATTGTTAATTCCTTCTGTCCGGATAAAGTCGCCGGAAGAATCAGTGAGAACGGCACAAAGGTATCCTAAATATCGGTTATACAACAAAAGTCTGAAATTAAAACATGAAACATTCAGAATAAGATACTCGCCTTACCATATTCAACCAATAACTTGTTTAATTTAGTTGCTCCAAATAATTCGTATGAAAGCACTTCGACTCTTAGCGATTGGCATAACATGTTTGTTTATAAACAAATCGATCGGACAAAGCATAATTCTCGACACACCACCTGATGGAAGCAGCCGCACAGCAGCCGAATGGGAAGAAATACAAGCACTCGTTGTAACCTGGCGCGATTACAAAGCTACCTTGGCAGAAATTATTCGGTATGCACAGGAGGAATGCAAAGTAATAGTTCATGCAACAAATGCAGCCACAGCGCAAAACGAACTAACAAACACCTATAACGTTCCCATTGGCCCCAATGTGGTTTTCGTATCGCAACCCAACAATTCACTTTGGATTCGCGACTATGGCGCCAACACGGTTTACATGAACGATGTAGATTCGTTGTTTTTGGTTGATTGGAAATACAACCGACCATCGCGTGTGCAGGACGATTCCATTCCGCGCCGTTACGCCCGCGAACTCGATTTGAATTTGGTTCAAACCACATTGGCACCGAACCGATTGGTACATACCGGCGGAAATTTTATGTCGGATGGTTTTGGGACCGCATTTTCGTCCAATTTAATTCTTGATGAAAACACCGATAAAACCGAAGCCCAGATTGATGCCATCATGGAAAATTACATGGGCATTAATCGGTATATTAAAATGGAAGTACTGCCTTACGACGGCATCCATCATATCGACATGCACATGAAGCTGCTCGACGAAGAAACTTTGCTTTGGGCGCAGTACCCCAATGGCGTTGCCGATGGTCCGCAGATAGAAGCCAATTTGTTATATGTTCTGGATAACTTCAACTCTGTTTTCGGCACTCCTTATAAAATTGTTCGCGTGGTGGCCCCACCCGACTATTCAGGAAATGGTACACCAATTTATCCGAACAATTCAAGTGCAGATTACCGCACCTATTCAAATTCGGTATTTGTAAATAAGACGGTTCTTCTTCCGGTTTATGAAGGTCAATTCGATACCACAGCCGTTCGTATTTATCAGGAAAATTTACCCGGATACCGCATTGTCCCGATCGATTGCAGGGATATCATTGGGGCTTCGGGCGCCATCCATTGCATTACCCATTCGGTTGGTGTAAACGATCCACTGTTGATTTCGCACCAGCGATTAACCGACACCTACGACACGCAAAATCCTTATCCTGTTCAGGCCTTGATGCAACACCGTAGCGGAATAAATTCGGCTCAACTCTATTATACAACCGATACCTTAGCCGGCTTTACGGCGGTAAATCTCGAGCCAGGCTTTGTAAACGACACCTACTTGGGCGCCATTCCCCCGCAATCTGCAGGAACAACGGGTTATTATTACCTGCGTGGTGCATCCGAAAGCGGGAAAGTGCAGATTCGACCTATAACGGCACCGAATGGTTGGTTCTCTTTCCGGGTGATTGATACAAATGATGTTACAAAAACACATTTTCAGGAAGCTCTCGATGTTTTTCAGTTGAAAGCTTTTCCTAACCCTGCGAGTGGAATCGTTTGCATTCCGGTTACTGTCGAAGCTGGACAAGACATCCAACTCGAATTGCTTGATTTAAATGGTCGCATCGTGCAAGGTATTCACACAGGAACTGTTTCGGCCGGCGAAAATCGCTTTTACATCGATGCTTCGAAACTATCTTCTGGAGCCTATTGTATTAAGGCCAGCACGCGTTTTGGAGCCGTAAATCAGAAGCTGATTATCGCACATTAAAAAATCTACCGAAATAAGTATTGGAGCGTAAGATTATT
>JBKCFX010000360.1:0-2916 GCA_046303595.1 Bacteroidia bacterium | reverse complement strand
GCATTCACCGGGTCGAAGCCGGTAAAGGGCTCATCGAATATGAGCAATTCGGGTTCGTGTAGCACGGTAACTACGAACTGAACTTTTTGGGCCATTCCCTTCGAAAGTTCCTCAACTTTTTTATTCCACCAGGGTTGGATTTCGAATTTTTCGAACCAGTAGCGCAGTTTCTGCTTGGCATCGCGTTTATCGAGTCCTTTGAGCTGTGCGAGGTACATGCACTGTTCGCCCACTTCCATTTTGCGGTATAAACCCCGCTCCTCGGGAAGGTAGCCTATACGGGCAACGTGCTCCGGATTAAGCGGTCTTCCGTCGAAAAATACCTCTCCCGAATCGGGAGCTGTTATTTGATTGATGATGCGGATTAAGGAAGTTTTTCCAGCTCCGTTTGGTCCCAACAGCCCCAGTATTTTACCACGTTCTACAGATACACTCACGTTGTTTAGTGCGGTGTAATTGTCGTAGCTTTTGGTAACGGATTTTGCTTCCAACAATGGTGTGCTCATGTGCTTACCCAATTAAATCAAAAAAGCCTGTCGAGTGTTCGAACAGGCTTCAAAGATAGTATTCCAATGTTATTGAAAGTATTCTTTTACACGGTCAAAAAACGACTTTTCCTTTTTGCCCGGTTGGGGCTGGAAATGTTCAGATGATCGCAATTTTTCGAGCATTTCCTTTTCTTCTGAGGTAAGTGTTTGGGGTGTCCAAACGTTTACATCGACCAGTAAATCGCCTTTTTGGTAGGAGTTAACTTCAGGCAATCCTTTGCCGCGCAGGCGGAAAACTTTGCCCGATTGGGTACCCGGATCAATTTTGAACTTGGCTTTTCCTTCGAGTGTCGGAATCTCGATGGATGTTCCCAGGGCCGCATCGGCGAAATTGATGTAGCAGTTGTAGTACAAATTGTTGCCGTCGCGCTTGAGTTCGGGATGTTCTGCTTCTTCGATGGCCACGATAAGGTCGCCCGGAATTCCGCCACGCGGAGCTGCGTTTCCTTTGCCCGCCACATTGAGTTGCATGCCTTCGCCTACACCGGCAGGAATCTGGATTGATATCACATCTTCTTCGCGTGTAATACCGTCGCCCGAGCACGATTTGCACTTGCTGGCGATGATTTTTCCTTCGCCATCGCAAGCCGGACAAGTAGAGGCCGTTTGCATTTGCCCGAGGATGGTATTCGTTACGCGCATTACGCGTCCGGCTCCGTTACATGTGCTGCAGGTTGAGAACGAAGAGCCTTTGTCGGCACCCGAGCCACTGCAGGTTTTGCACGCAACGAATTTGTTGACTTTGATTTTCTTTTCGACGCCGTTGGCAATTTCTTCGAGGTTAAGTTTCACCTTGATGCGCATGTTACTACCACGATGCACGGTTCGTCCGCGGCTTTGTCCGCCTCCGAAACCAAATCCTCCGAAACCACCCTGGCCAAAAATGTCGCCAAACTGACTGAAGATATCGTCCATACTCATACCGCCGCCGAAACCACCGCCGCCGCCAGCTCCACCGCCCATGCCCTGATGACCAAAGCGGTCGTAGCGCGCACGTTTGTCGGCGTTGCTCAACACTTCGTAAGCTTCTGCTGCTTCCTTGAATTTTTCTTCTGCGGCTTTATCGCCGGGGTTTTTATCGGGATGGAATTGAACCGCCAGTTTTCGGTAGGCTTTTTTCAGTTCCTGTTCGTCGGCGTTTTTCGAAACACCCAGCACATCGTAATAATCTCGTTTTGCCATACTTTCTTTTCGCTTAGCTGCCTACAACTACTTTGGCAAAGCGAATTACTTTACCGTGGAGTGCATATCCTTTTTCAACTTGGT
Organism: Bacteroidia bacterium; assembly: GCA_046303595.1. Taxonomy (GTDB): domain Bacteria; phylum Bacteroidota; class Bacteroidia; order M30B66; family M30B66; genus CAMCXT01. Next base: position 1,102 of record JBKCFX010000360.1, on the reverse strand, counting down.
CAATTACTTTACCCTTCATGCTGTCATCGGGCGCCGGAATTTGGGTAATGGCTTCGTGTACATCGGGGTCAAAATCCTGCCCCACGGCGTTCATTTCTTCGAGGCCGCGTGCTGTTAAAATACCTTTCAGTTTATGGTAAATGAGCAGCATGCCTTCCGATTCGGCGTTGGATGTGCCTGCTTGCTCTATGGCTTTTGCTGCGCGGTCGAAATCGTCTATCACGGGCAGAATAGCGGCAAATATGTCAGATGCAGCCGTTTTTACGAGTTCTATTCGTTCGCGTGAAGTGCGTTTTTTGAAATTATCGAATTCGGAATACAGCCGGAAATAGCGGTCGTTGATATCGGTGTACTTGGCTTCCCAACTATCGAGTTGCGCTTCAGATTGCGCCACTTCTTCGGGGTTTGCAGATTCGGCATCCACAACCGGACCTTCTGCAATTACATGTTCTTCGCTATTGGAATCAGGTTGGTTGGTGTTTTGATTTTCGTTCATCATAGCATTAAAAATATTTCTAAGCCTTGTTTTCATTCGTTCGTGCCGCTAAGCAACCATGGTGCCAGCGGGCTTTTTGCGCCAAACTGACATGAAAAAAGCAGGACCGAAATCCTGCTTCACAAAACATTGAAATAGCATTGAATTATTTAAGCTGTTGTTCGATGGCCGCATCGAGTGCCTGACCGCGGAGGTTTTTCGCGAGGATTACTCCATTGGCATCGATCAGGTAATTCATCGGAATGGAATTGATACCATAAATGGCTGCAGCTTGCGATCCCCAGCCACCCAAGTCGCTCACATGGTTTTCCCAAATGAGTCCGTCTTTTTCAATCGCTTTCTCCCAGGCTTCTTTTTTCATATCGAGCGAAACGTTGTACACGGTAAAGCCTTTTGCGTCTTTGAATTTTGCCTTGTTGTATTTATTGTAGGCGCTTACCACATTAGGATTTTCCATCCGGCATGGGCCGCACAATGATGCCCAGAAATCGAGCAATACGATTTGTCCGCGCAATGAGGATAATTTAATTTCTTTTCCGGCGGGATTTTTAAACGCCAGATCGGGAGCGGTGTTTCCAACATTAAGGCCTACCGGCGCGTTGGATT
>JBKCFX010000359.1:0-2027 GCA_046303595.1 Bacteroidia bacterium | reverse complement strand
TCGCAAGGGTCGTCTTTACGTGATCAACAAAAAGAACCCGAAATTCAAACAACGTCAAGGATAAGCCTTTAAAATACACAATACACTATGGCTCGTATATCTGGAATAGATCTTCCTAAAAACAAGCGCGGAGAAATCGGTCTAACCTATATCTATGGGATTGGTCGTTCTACTGCCCAACGAATTCTGAATGAAGCAGGAATCAGCCTCGATAAGAAAGTATCGGAGTGGAATGATGCTGATTTGGGGAAAATTCGTGAAATCATTAACGATAACATCAAAGTGGAGGGTGCTCTCCGTTCTGAGGTTCAATTGAATATTAAACGACTGATGGACATTGGTTCATATCGTGGAATTCGCCACCGGATTGGTTTACCAGTGCGTGGTCAAACTACGAAGAACAATGCCCGGACCAGAAAGGGTAGAAAGAAAACAGTTGCCAACAAGAAGAAGGTAACTAAGTAATCTCTGCCTGATACACTAATCAACATTTCCAAGAAATGGCGAAAGCAACAAAAACAACAAAAAAACGAGTTGTTAAGGTAGAAGCCGTGGGGCATGCTCACATCAATGCTACTTTCAACAACATTATTGTATCGCTGACCAACACAACCGGTCAGGTGATATCATGGTCTTCTGCAGGGAAGATGGGATTCCGCGGATCTAAAAAGAACACGCCTTACGCTGCTCAAATGGCGGCAGGCGATTGCTCAAAAGTAGCATACGATCTCGGACTGCGTAAAGTTAAGGTATTCGTTAAAGGTCCTGGAGGCGGTCGCGAATCAGCAATTCGTACCATTCACAATGCCGGAATTGAGGTTTCGGAGATTGTAGATGTAACTCCGGTTCCACACAATGGATGCCGTCCACCTAAACGTCGTCGCGTATAATCCTTTAAAGAAAAGAAATCATGGCTAGATATACAGGTCCAAAAACCAAAATTGCACGTAAGTTCCGTGAGGCTATTTTCGGCCCAGATAAAGTACTTACAAAGAAAAATTATCCTCCGGGTCAGCATGGGCAGGCTAAAAAGCGTGCTAAAATGTCGGAGTATGCAGTTCAGCTTCTCGAAAAGCAAAAAGCGAAGTATACCTACGGTATTTTAGAAAAGCAATTTGCAAAAATCTTTGATCGGGCTTCACGCGCGAAAGGCATCACCGGTGAAAATCTACTAAAATTCATCGAGGCTCGTCTCGACAATGTAGTGTACCGCATGGGTATCGCCCCTTCACGTTCTGCTGCGCGTCAGTTGGTGTCGCATCGTCACATTACGGTAAACGGAAGTATAGTTAACATTCCGTCGTATACGCTTAAAGCCGGAGACGTTGTTGCTGTGCGTGAAAAATCAAAGTCGCTTGAAGTAATATCAGGTTCAATTGCAGGCAATGGCGCTAGATTTCCGTGGATAGAATTTAACGCAGGAAGTCTCTCAGGAACATTTTTGAACTATCCTGAACGCGAACAGATTCCGGAAAATATTCGCGAACAATTAATTGTCGAATTGTACTCTAAGTAATCCGGACGTTATTCACCTAATTTAAAACACAAACTATGGCAATATTGGCTTTCCAAAAACCCGAAAAAGTTGTGATGATTTCCTCTACCGATTTTTTCGGTCAGTTCGAATTCAGACCGCTTGAGCCCGGGTATGGTATTACAGTTGGGAATGCACTTCGCCGCATTCTACTTTCTTCTTTGGAAGGGTTTGCAATAACCTCGGTAAAAATTGAAGGGGTTGAGCACGAATTTTCAACCATTAAAGGTGTTGTTGAAGATGTTACAGAAATAATTCTCAACCTAAAGCAAGTTCGTTTCAAACGCCAGATTGATTCAAGCGAACACGAAAAAGTTGTTGTTACCGTTAGCGGTCAAAACCAATTTACTGCTGGTGATATTGGAAAATTCACCTCGGCTTTTCAGGTTTTAAATCACGACTTCGTGATTTGTAATATGGATCCTTCTGTTTCCCTTAAGATAGAACTTACAATCGACAAGGGTCGGGGTTATGTTCCCGCAGAAGAAAACAA
>JBKCFX010000358.1:0-6766 GCA_046303595.1 Bacteroidia bacterium | reverse complement strand
TCATTTCCGTAACCGGATGTTCAACCTGCAAACGGGATGGATAACCGTTTGCAGGTTGAACATCCGGTTACGGAAATGATTACCGGAAAAGACCAGGTGGAGGAACAGATTCGTGGAGCGCGGGGCGAGAAGTTATCGTTTTCCCAAGATGAACTCAGCATCAACGGGCACGCCATCGAAATTCGTGTTTATGCCGAAGATCCAGAGAACAACTTCTTGCCCGATATTGGGAAACTACAGGTTTACCGACTACCACAAGGCAACGGCGTACGTGTAGATGGCGGTTTCGAAGAGGGCATGGACATTCCGATTTACTACGATCCGATGCTGAGCAAACTCATCGTGCATGCAGCCAACCGCGAAGAAGCCATGTGCGGCATGATTCGGGCCATCGACGATTATACGATTTCGGGCGTGAAGAATACCCTTCGGTTCTGTCGCTTTGTTATGGAACATCCGGCATTCGTTTCCGGTAATTTCGATACAAATTTCATCCGCGATCATTACAAACCCGAAATGTTACGTCCTGAATTTTCAGAGGCAGAGCTTGAAGTTGCAGCGCTGTTTTCGGCCTACATCCGCGAATCGGAATCTAAACATGCAATTCCGGTGGTAGAAACCAGTTCGGGTCCATCGCCCTGGAAATTGGCACGCAAGCAAATGCGTTAAGTTAAAGCTCACATGCGCCTCGACAAATACCTGTGGGCAGTTCGGATTTTTAAAACCCGCACCATGGCAGCCGATGCCATTAAAGGCGGAAAAGTAAAGCTCAACGGCGAAACACCGAAAGCAGCGCGCGAAGCAAAGGTGGGCGATGAATACCAGATTCAATTGGGCGAATTGCAGAAGTCGATACGTGTAATCGATTTTCCTAAAAACAGAGTAGCCGCCAAGGATGTACCTACCTTTCTCGAAGACTTAACGCCTGCCGAAGAGTACCAGAGCATTAAGCGTCTCAAGGAATACCGTTTTGTATTTCGACCGCGTGGAACAGGACGCCCCACTAAGAAAGAACGCCGCGATATCGAGGATTGGATGGGAGAAGCTTAAGGCTCAAGTATCAAGCTACCTTCATCAGTTGCCGGCTTCAATTCAACAACCTTCACCGGATTGCCCTGTACCAAAATGTTTCCCTTGCCACCAATGGCATAATCGATTTGTTCTTGCACATTTACGAGCACATCAGATTTGGAAGAGTTCTCGACCCATGCATAGCGCGTTCTGCAAGCCGATGCATCGACTTTCATGATGGCGAAGTTCCAGATTTTTAGTTCATCGGTAGTGCCACGCACCTTAATTTCGCCGCCGCAGGGATGGCTGTTCCAATAATAAAACACCTTGCAATTCACTTCAATATCGGCCATGTTCAATTTCGAAACAGCAACCAATCCGAATTCCTCACTTTCGATGGGCGTTTTGGTTGTTAGGTAGCAGGTTTCGCGCAAGAAAATCTCCTTCAGATGATGTCCACCAATGCGCACCAATGGTTTCTTTGCCTGTGGATTTCGCCAGCGGGGCGATTTACCGTCGTGAATTATTAATACACTATCGTTCAACTCGTAAGAAAGTGCATCGAAAAAAACACGATCGGATTCGAATTGAATGGAAAACGCAGAATCCTGACTGAGCTCTACATCAAACGAGCCGTCGATTTCGATTTTGCGAAAAGCATCGGTTTTACGAAGCTCTCCAACAATAATTTCCTCTTTCCGACATGCCATCAGAAAAAGGCAAATGCTGAGTATGTAGAACCAGTTTTTCATCACCATCGGTAACCCAAGCCAATTTCGGGAAAATCGAGCACATGCAGATGCGATTTCATGGCAAAACTAAATGCCAAATTATCGGTAACGCGGTAACGCAACATGCCGCGCGTGTAAATCGGTCTATTCTTAACTCTATACTTCAAACCAACATAAACGCCTTCCTGCAGCGTAAACGAAAAGCGATTGTAAACGATGCTTTGCGAAATGTGGATTCCCGATTGAAAATCAAACAGCGGTTTATAAGGCCCGGCAGATGCGGCTTCCATCTCGGCTTGAGTGGATGCATCGTAAAACAAATCGGCACCCACACCGAAATGCACCATGTGGAAGGCGTTGCGAATGTACTCGAACGAAAGCGAGGCCGTTCTGAAATAGTCGGCAACCAAGGCCCTTGCCCGTTTACCACCGATGCGCAAACTCAATTCGGGACGGTTTTTCTTCACAAGTGCAGGCAAATCGGGTATGGCTTTCGGCGCAGATTGTCCGAACGTATATGCCGCACCGGCGAAGGCCGCAAACGTATTCAGACCGAGATTGGGTTCCATGCTGTTCCCATTCGAAAAATGTTCGAATGTTAATCCGGTGGTAAGTGCGATTTTTGGAAGGATTCTAATTTCAGTTCCGAAACGCATTCCAAAATGCAAATTCAGATGCGAACCGGTGGTGATGTTTAGGTAATTATTTTCGAGCTGAAACTTCCGGCTCACGTAGCTAAATCCTAAACCAAATTGATGGTAGAAGTTCCATTTGTTGTTTCCTGCAATGCGAATACGCATAAAAGGCATTATAGCCAGCTCCCTTCCGTTGATGCTGTCGTTGCCCAGTCCGGAGTAGAAAGCAGAAACACCAAACGATGGATAGCCATACAGACGCTCCCAATAATTCGCACCATGGGTTTGTTTGATATAGGAAAGTGAATAGCCTGTTGCAGGCTTGTTGATTAGGTAATGTAAGTTTGAGTATTCGGGTAAAATATAGCCATAATGCGTGTCGAATTGCACGCAGGCCGATTGTGCTAAAAGGTGAGATCGATTTCCGAATTGTGTTCCGAAAATCAATGTCAATAAAAAACAATATGGTTTTAATCCTGCACGCAACGTATTGAACAGCCGGTACGTTTGTTAACACTTGAGCGGGTAACACCACCCGAAAGGTTTTCGAGGTAACGGCGCCAGTAGGTTGTACTGGTATTTTCGGAACTTACGCCAAACCAAGCCGATTGATACAATCCGGTGTAAGTTCCATTGCTCATTCTTCCTCCCGCCGGAATAGCCGAGAACCCGCTTTCGTTGGTTGCAAGGTAATTGTCGATTGTCCAAAGTCCATCGCCATTCTCGAGCACACCGGTAGTTTTCATTTTTCCTCCGGCAATTGCTTCGGTACCTACGAAATCGGTTAAAGTTGTGAATTCTGCATCAGAAGGAACGTGCCATCCGCAGGGACAAATATTGCGGCTATCGGCCATAGCATACCAGTTGTAGAGCTTTCCCCACAGGGTATCGCTTGGAAGGTCGGAATTGTAAACGCTGTAGCCTGGCGTAGTTGCTGTAGCCCAACTGTTCGTATTGGATATTAATGGAATGCTCTCTTCGTTGCAATAAAAAGCAGTACGCAGATTCTCTGCCATCCAGGTTTGTGTTCCGATGGTAACAATTGGATAGAGGTTCCCCTCAATATCGGAAACAAAACCATTTCCACCACCTGTACTGTTTGCAGCGCTTATTCCCGGAACAATTAAGAACGAGCCATTTCCGAGAAACAACGTATCGCCTGTTTCCGAAACACTAAAGCTTGGCGCCGGGCCTTGCGGACCTTGGGCGCCTGTCGCACCTTGTGGGCCAGCCGGACCTTGCGGACCTTGTGGACCTTGCGCACCGGTTGCACCTTGCGGACCGGCAGGACCCTGAGGCCCCGGAATAGAACTTCCGGAATTCGCGGCATACAATGCATAAGGCACACTTAACAAGCGCTGCGTTGAGCTGATGGTGAAATTTGTTCCACCGGTTGGATCAATGTCGCATTGAAGAAATACGGATCCTGTAGACCAGTCAATTGCTGAAAAATTGCCACTCAGCACCGTACCATTTCCGATTTCGATGCTAAACAGTCCATTCGAATTGGTTGTTGAAAGATGTTCCTCGGAATATAGCGATGTGGTCGAAGAAGCCGTTGGCAGAAGCTGAATGCGAATTCTGCATTGTTGATTCAGGACCAATTGATTGGCTGCATTGCGCACAACTGCCTGGTATGAAAATAGTTGTGGAGTTTGGGCTTCCGCGAGTGAAATTATGTAAAAAAAAGCAAGGATTGAGAGGTAGCGCTTTATCATAATCGAACAATATCAAAAACAAAAATAGTGTTTCAAGCGAAATGCTGAGATGCCGATTAGCCTAAAATTAAAAACCGCACACACCAAGTAATGCATGAGCGCATCAAGCATACTAATTCATTACCTGCATTTGTTCGAAATGCCATCCACATAATCCTCAAAAATATGCAATGTCGGGGCAGTATGAGAACCTTCGAAACCTGAAATATCGGCATATTCGACTGCATTCAGATAGGCTTTTCTGAACGTTCGCGAGAGGGGAAAGAACGACCAATGCCATTGTTCTTCCTGGTAACCTTTGTTATTTCTTGATGTGAGATCGCAATATGGCCGGCAAAATCCGTAATTCTCCGCACTGAGTTTCATCCAGATATATTCTCTAAACCCTTTGTCTGTTTTGAAATAATCGTTTTCAACAGAGTTAAAATCGAGGTCGGTGCCCCAATGGTGCCGCGAAGTTCCGGGCATGGCCGAATATTTTAGAATCTCGGTTGCTTTCTCCTCGTCGTTGTATGCAGTTTTACTTAAATCGATGCCATTGGTCAGCGTTCTTCCGAACCACTTGTTTTCCCATATAGCCTTTTGGCGCTCGAAGGTGCGTGTCGATGAAATGATTTTAAGTTCAATTCCTTCATCTTCGGCAAGGGCATAGAGTTTTACCCATGCATCAAGCACAGGTTTCAATAAATAATGCCCCGGTTCGTCGCATAAATGCAAGGGAACCTCAACAAATTCGGGATGTGTGGCAGGATTGATTTTTCCGAGTAGCCAGTCTTTCGAAATTACCATAGTTACCTTCTTAGGTGTACAATCCCGGCTTTTTCATCGCCTTTAAAACGGTACACAAAATAATAAACGCCTTCATCGCACGGATTTCCGGTTTTCGTGTTTCCATCCCAGCAGGCTGTAGATTCTACTTCGAGACTTGCATACACAAGTCTTCCCCAACGGTCGTAAACATAAAGGTCTGAACAGGGAAGAAAATCAGTAACAAGCACATTGTCTTTGATTGATAGCGCCGGACTGAAGCAATCGTTTACGCCATCGTTATTGGGCGAGAACACGTTGCTGCTATTCTCATCGTAGTAACTTTCGAGCGCATTGATATAGGTCGCAAATGCAAGTGTGTCGCGACATTCGCCATTTATAGCCACCTGAAGAATCGTTAAACTATCGGAATACGGAAATTCGAGTTGCTGGATGCTGTTTGCAGGAACTACCTCAGAATTGACTTCGTAGATCAATTCCGTAAAGCCGGATGCAGAATCGATAATGCTCACAGAAACGCCGTCGCAACCAAAGTTAATTTGGGTTGAAAAGGCAGCGATGGGTGCCGTAACAACGTTAATTGTTCTAAGTCCTTCGCCCGGGCAGTTTTCGCTACTTTCGTCTGGTATCCTGAAAACAGTAAATTGTGTCGAGTTTTCGAGTGTCGCAATTGGATTGGCAAGTGTTGAATCATTCAAGACGTTACCTGGCGTCCACAAATAGCTGAATTCATCTGTGCTGTCGATTAAACCAATAGCAATGGCTTGTCCGGCGCATACATTCAAATCGGGACCGATATCGAGCGAGTCCGTTCGTGTGTTGATATACAAATCGAGCGTATCGGTACAGCCGTCGGGCAAGGAAACAAGTAGGGTGTATTCCATTGGATTCTGCGCATCGAATGTGGGATTGAATGTGTTTGTATTGCTTAATAAATCGGAAGGCTGCCACGTGTATTGCGCACCTGTAGCGTAAGGCTCGGTAAGACCAATCGGAGTGGTATCGAATAAGCATACAACGGCCGTATCGAGCCGCTCGCGAAGTCCGCCGAGCGCACTAACTTGCTGGTAAAGTGTGTCGGAGCATTGCTCGAGCGTTACGATTAATTTATAGAGCATATCGCCTTCGATGGTTATGGTTGGTTGTCCAACCTCGGGATCATTCATGCCCGTTGTTGGCGACCACTGGAAAGTGTAGTATGGATTTGATAGTTCGAGTGTGCCAAGTGTTAATGGGCTTCCGATGCATCCTTCGAGCGAATCGAGATTGGCTTCAATATCGCCTATTACACTAACAGTAAGCGAAACAGTGTCGCTGAGGTTGCATGTCGCATTCGAAAAGGTAATAAGCGTTACCTCGTATGTACCACCCTGTTCAAAGGTGTATTCAAGATCTTCGCTATTGCCAATTTCTGTTTCGCCGATGCGCCAACTGAAGGTTTCGGCATTGATGCTGGTATTGTTGAATGAAACGGTGTATGGAGCACAACCTACAGGTTCGTTGTTGTTTACGAAGGATGAAATGGTGAGCGGTACTTCAAAATCAAACTTAATCAAGGCATTATTGCAATTTGTAGAATTGTTGGTAGGGGAGAAGGCTCCAGGGCTAACCGGAAGATCGGTCTGCCCTCCGCAACTCGCACAAATCGACTGATAGATAATTCCTTTGCGATCGAAACGCGAAGTGCCGCCATCAACATGATCAGGGCTGCTGGTTCCTCCGAGGAAGGATGCGTATTCGATATTTTGCGCAGTGTTATCGATTACATAAAGGTAAAAATCGCTACCATCGGTGGTGCTTTGAAATGCATCCGGTGTAACCGGAAGCCCGGTTGTAAGCGTTCCAATTTGGTTTACGACTCCGCCCCATCCAGAAACATAAATTTTATCGCAAACATCTACAA
>JBKCFX010000357.1:0-2562 GCA_046303595.1 Bacteroidia bacterium | reverse complement strand
CACCACCTCAATCTTCCATCCTTTACCCTCGCAATACCGCTGGTACATGCGCGTAAGGTCGCCGGCAAAAATTGAGGCTTCGTCGCCACCCGTTCCGGCACGGATTTCAAGAACCGCATTTTTATCGTCTTCCGGATCTTTGGGAATCAATAAAATTCGGATTTCTTCTTCGAGTTCAAGTTTTCGCTGTTCAGAATCGTTTAATTCTTCCTGCGCCAGATCGCGAAATGCAGCATCACTCTCGTTTTTTAATATTTCCTTCGCTTCACGGATAGAATCAAGCGCACTCCGATATTTTAAGCGTGCTTCGGTAATCGGCTGAAGGTCTTTATATTCCTTATTCAATTTCCGGAAGCGATTCATATCGCCAATTACTGAAGGATCGGAGAGCAGGAGTTCTACTTCGGCATAACGCGCATTTATGGCGTCGAGTCGTGCAATGAGGCTATTGTCTTCCACGGCGCGAAATTAGGAATTCGAGGCGTATTCGAATACACCATGCGAAGATTGAATCGTTAATTTACGGGAGCCCTCCTCTACCCTTCCAACTATTTGTGCATCGATACCGAAAGATTTAGAGATAGAAATAATTTCTGAAGCTATACCCTGCGGCACATACAATTCCATGCGATGGCCCATATTAAATACTTTATACATGTCTTTCCAATCGGTAGCTGAGACTTCTTGAATAATGCTGAACAGCGGAGGCGTTTCAAACAAGTTGTCTTTCACAATTGAATAATCGCCGGCAAAGTGTAAAATCTTAGTTTGGCCGCCACCACTGCAGTGTATCATTCCATGAACCTGTGAACGATAGTTATCTAAAATCTGCTTAACAACGGGCGCGTAGGTGCGCGTGGGCGACAAAACCAACTTGCCGTAGTCGATCGACAGGCCGGGCACCATATCCGTTAGTCCGAACCTTCCTGAATAAACAAGATTTCCGGGCAATTCTGGATCATAACTTTCAGGGTACTTTGCGGCAAGTTCGTTACGAAACACATCGTGCCGGGCAGAGGTTAATCCGTTGCTGCCCATGCCGCTGTTGTATTCGGCTTCATATGTTGCCTGACCGTACGATGCAAACCCAACGATAACATCTCCGGGCTGTATACGCGCATTATCGATAATATCATCGCGTCGAATACGCGCTACTACGGTTGAATCAACAATGATCGTGCGCACTAAGTCGCCCACATCGGCCGTTTCGCCGCCGGTGAGTTGCATCGAAATTCCAAGATCATTAAACCAATCGCATAGCTCTTGGTTGGCACGGATAATTTCGCTCAGCACCTCACCAGGAATACGGTTTTTATTCCGACCGATTGTAGATGAAACCATAATATTCCCTGTAACTCCTGCGCATAGTAAATCGTCGGTATTCATAACCAGCGCATCCTGCGCAATGCCGCGCCAAACAGACAAATCACCTGTTTCTTTCCAGTACATGTAAGCCAACGAAGATTTCGTACCGGCGCCATCGGCATGCATCACCAGGGCATATTGCTCGTCACCGCTAAGTTCATCAGGAATAATCTTGCAAAACGCTTTGGGATAAAGTGCTTTTGAACTGTGTTTTATCGCTGCATGCACATCTTCCTTGTCTGAAGATACACCGCGCATTCCATATCGGTTCTGGTTTGACATGTCGTAAAATAAAAGCATCCCGCTTTAAGGGCGGGATGCTCATTGTTCTTTATAAATCCTTAAAACTTAGGCTTATCTTTTGGAGCTTCTGGTGCTGGAGGTGCCGGCGGCGTTTCGATTTTGATGTTCTCGCGTTGCTGCTCCTGCACTTCGGTTTCAACTTGTTCGTCTTCGTCTACAGTTTCAATTTTCGGCGCAACAAATTCAGGGCTGCCTTCTTTCGGAACGAACGCGAAACCGGTTACACGGAACTCGGTACGACGGTTACGCTGATGCTCTTCTTCTGAGCAGGTAACTCCATCTTTACATTTGTTCAACAATTTGGTTTCACCCATACCTTTTGCGGCCAAGCGAGCAGGATCGATTTTTTGTTCGATCAGGTAATTCACTACCGACTGTGCACGACGCTGAGAAAGGTCGATGTTTGATTTTGCAGAACCGCGACTGTCTGTATGCGACATCAGTTCAACAGTAATTTGTGGATTATCGCGCAATGTTTGAATTAAACCATTCAACGAATCTTTCGACTCAGGACGAAGTTTATCGGAATTCAAGTCATAAAGAATTTCAGGGAGACGAATTGCAACGTCTTTCTTCACCGGTTTCATGAAAAAGTCTTTCTTGTGGTCGGAGCTTGTCGTTTCGCCCTTGGTTGTTTCTGAACCTTTATCACCAAGAAAGTTATTTGCCGTAACAGAAACTTGGTAGGTATTGTCTTCTTTAAACTTCGTATTATCAAAATAGTAAGCACCCATTTTATCGGTCATGGCTTCGAATGTCATACCGTCTTGATCAACCATTACAACTTTAGCCCCTTCTACAGGCTGCTTGTTTTCAAAATTGTAAACTACACCGGCAAGGGTAAAGAGAACAGGAGGTACTACAAATTCATAAATATCAGATCCTCCTTTACCA
>JBKCFX010000356.1:0-6357 GCA_046303595.1 Bacteroidia bacterium | reverse complement strand
ATTGACAGTAAACAAAATGGGGTTGCACCGGGCGGAAAAAAAATTTTAATTCTCTGTTTGCAGCGTTGCTGCTAAAATAGGCAACCTTAAATGGAAGCTCATAAAAACACGCCGATGCGATGCGGCCCACAATTCCTGTTTTCGCAATACGTTTCACCCAAACATCTTCGCAAATAGTTTTTAGCGTTCGATGCGAATCCTCATCAATTTTCTCATCACTCGTACAGAACAAATACACCTGATGTTTTTGGGCCAGCCCTTTAAGCTGTTGCCATGCACGCAGTTTATCGCCCTTGTCGGCCGGCAACGGGAAACGAGATAAGAGGACGAGTATTTTCAAGCGTGCGTTAGTTCGTTGTAAAGGTCAATTACAGGTCGGGTTACTTCCTCCAAACTATAATTTACACGCGCGAAGGTACGTGCATTTTTTGAAACCTGTTCAATTGCCTTCGGATGTAGCTGGAGAAATTCAATCGCCTCAATAAATTCTGCGGCTGTGTCGCAAATGAAGGCGTGTTCGCGATGTTTTACAGGAATTCCTTCGGCGCCTACCGATGTAGTCAGTATAATCCGCCCCAATGCAAGTCCTTCGATAATCTTTGCACGAATGCCGCCGCCACTGCGAAGCGGAACAATCATCATTCCCCGCGATAGCATATATTCGGATGCATTTTCGGCTTGTTCGATTATAATACGATCTGTTGCCCGTTTGCGAATGGATTCAGGCATCGACTTTCCGGCAAGCGATAGATTTAGCTGCGGAAAATGGGCAGACAATTGAGGCCATACTTTGTCGAGAAACCATTCAATGCCTTCACGATTCGGAAGCCAGTCCATAGCGCCGAGGTGAAAAATCTGCGCGGGATTGGTTGGATAATTTGTATCGGAATCTAAAATGCGAAGCGCGGGAATTCCGGCAACTACAGCTTTTCCCAGATATCCAAGCGATCTGAAAAGCTTCAAATCTGAATCCGAAATCGCAATTAAGCCTTGAACGCGCGACATTAAATGCAGCTCGTCATTTTTTAATCGTTTACTCATTGTGCGCAAATAAAACGACACAAGCGGATTTGAAGATGCCGCGGCCATGCGCTCCCAGATCATGTGTTCTGCATTGTGCGCGCGTAAAACTACCGGAATTTGCAATTCGGCCAGAATCGGAGCAATTAATGCGAGCGCAAAAATGCTTTCGGCCTGAACGATTTCATAGCCATTTTGACTAATTAATTCGGCAACATCAAAGGCAATGTTCTTACTTTCGAACCGTTGAATGTTATAGGATGTGCGCGAAAAAAGGAAATTCTTTAGCGCCGCTAATGCCTTTATGCGCGTATCGAGTTTTCCGGAGAATAGTTTATCGGGATGCGCTGTATTTTCGGCAGATAAGATTGGCTGTCGAGGGGTGTCGAGCACCCACTGATCGACCGAATGCCCGGCTTTGCGCAATCCCTCAGCCATGGCACGCATTGCTATCTTGCCACCATCGAACGGTGGACTAAGATTTTTTTGCGAAATCTGAAGGATTTTCAAGCTTATGAGGAAGATTTTGAACGTAAAAATATCTTCCTGAAAAACCGCAGATATGCATCGCGATCAAATAATGCAGAGTCGTGCGTTGCTTTGTAGGTAAGGAAGATTCCGATTGGCAATAGCACCACCGAAGAAAGCCACATGCCCCAGAAAGGCGTAGCAACGGCTTCACGCGCCAGTTTTTCGCCCGTAATGGAAACCATATGGTAGGCAACGAAAAAGATGAGCGAAAATACGACCGGCATGCCGAGTCCTCCTTTTTTCACAATTGCACCCAGTGGCGCGCCGATAAAAAACAATACCAGGCAGGCGAATGAAAGTGTAAACTTACGATGCCACTCGATTTGGTGGCGATAAATGCGTTCTTCTTCCAAATCGAAGGATTGGATGGAAAAGTCGAGAGAGCTTTTTGAACTTCGTAGCCCATTAGAAGCTTGTTCTAAAATGCGCAATTGTTCGGACTTTGAAAAATTGAGCAATACATTTTTACGATTCTTCAGAGGTGTAAGACCATTCCCGGCGTTAATTTGTTCGAATTCTGTTTTTTTAGGAAGAGAATCGATGGGGGCGCCGGCCATGGCCTGCATTATTTTAATGCGATTCCGTAAATGATTCTCACCAGTATCGCTTAAGGTTGAATCGCTCAAGGCGCCGGGGCGCTTTATTTTATTCGAAATGCGCTGTTTTTCTTTTCCCGAAAGCTCGGTTGAATAGGTTTTGCTGAGATCGAAAAAGGGACTTCTGAACAAGATATTGGGGAGAAAAGAGCGGTCGCGAACCAATGTCCTTTCCAATGTATCTGTTTCGGCTTCAAGCTGAGCCAGATTTAGCATCTGATAATTTTTTTTGTACAGGCGTTCGTCTGTCTTCGCCATTTGAAAAATGGACAAATCAAAACGTATCAGATCCTCTTTGAATTGTTCGCGCAGAAAGGGAAACGATCGTCCCTTGCGCCGTTGCGAAGGCTCCGATTCGTTGTAGGTATACCCGTTGAAAAGGCGCAATTCGAGGTAGCGTTTATCGGCCGACTGCCCCATGGTACCGCGTTCTGCTACAATGAGCCTTTTGTTTCCATTTTCGCGCGAATGGTCATAAATCATGATATCATTCAATTCTTTCCCATCGGAAGTTTTGCTGCCAATCCGGATTACATATTTGTCGATATCTTCATTGAAAACTCCGGGTTTGATGTTTAATTCGGGGCGCTTCTGTGTAATATCGGCCAAGAGTGTTTTCATCTTCAAATTGGCTATGGGAAGCACATTGTTCGAGAAATAGAATGCGCCGATTCCCATCAACAAACAAAAGAAAAACACAGGTCGCATAATGCGTTGTAGTGAAATTCCGGATGCCTTTAGGGCGGTTAACTCCATGTATTCGCCAAGGTTTCCGAATGCCATTAACGATGAAAATAGAATTGCAAGCGGCAACGCAAGCGAAAAGGTTGTTAATGATACAAGCCCTAGCAATTCTACGATAATGGCCCATTCAAGTCCTTTACCCACCAGGTCGTCGATGTACTTCCAAACAAACTGCATCAACAATATAAAAACGGCGATGAAGAAGGTCAGAATAAACGGACCTAAATAGGAACGAAGAATAAATAAATCAATCTTTTTCAAACCGAAATCTTGCGTTGGCAAAGATACGGATCAAGAGCCAATCACGCGATGTAATTTCTGAATGGCGCTATCCCAGGTAAGCCGTATTTCATCTTCATCGCCATCTTCGGCGAAGTCGGTAATCATCAAGGCTGTCTCACCGGTGATATCATCGACCTGAATACGCAATTCGAAATAAACGTTTTCGGGACTATCGAGCCAACGATACCGTACATACGAATTATCGCGGTATCCAGTTTTCTTGGCACGTTGCTCAGAATCCTTATTCCAAATGAAGGTCATTACACCCGCCTTGATGTTTACGTTGTCGCAAAACCACTCCGAAAGTCCACTGGGTTCTGTTAAAAATGAATACAATACACTGGGAGAGCAGCGCAAGATATACTCTAATTCTATTTTATGATATTCGCTCATTGATAACGGTATTGTTTGCCGCTATAATACAAAATAGGTGTAAGTTTCCAAGTATGAAACGCAATATTTTTATCATTCTACTACCTATCAGCACCTTAAGCTTTCAACGAAATCGATTAAGTTTGCGCCATGTTTCGCAATAAAAAAGTAGTTGTGGTTTTGCCTGCTTATAATGCAGCGATGACGCTAGAAAAAACAATCGCCGAAATTCCAATGGATATTGTAGACGAACTTGTGCTGGTGGATGATCACAGCAGCGACAATACAAGTGAAGTAGCCCGGCGAATAGGCATAAATCATGTTATTCGGCATGAAGCGAACAAAGGCTACGGAGGAAATCAAAAAACCTGTTACGCCAAAGCCTTAGAACTCAATGCCGACATTGTAGTAATGGTACACCCCGATTACCAATACACGCCGCTGTTGATCCACGCAATGGTTTCGATAATTGCGAACGATTTGTACCCGGTTGTTTTCGGATCGCGTATTTTAGGGAAAGGAGCATTAAAAGGCGGGATGCCCATTTATAAGTACGTTGCTAATCGTTTTCTAACCTTCATGCAGAATCTGTTGATGAACCAGAAACTTTCGGAATACCATACAGGCTACCGAGCCTTTTCGTCGGAAGTAATTCGCAATTTGTCGCTACACAAAAATTCAGACGATTTTATTTTCGACAATCAGATGATAGCTCAGGTTTTTGCAAAAGGCTATGATATTGCTGAAGTTACCTGTCCGACGAAATACTTTAAAGAAGCCTCGTCTATCAATTTTAAGCGAAGCAGTATTTACGGCCTGGGTGTGCTTAGCGTGTCGTTGCGGTACTACTTGCACCGGATGAGGCTACTAAACTGGGATTTACTGAAATAAAAAATCAAATAAGGCCAAGGCCAACTAGGACGCCCATTAAAATAAGATAGGAGCCAATAATCCATTTTAGCCATTGGACTTCTATTTTCTTTAAAAATCGATTCCCAATCCACGCACCCGTAAATGCCGGAAGTACAGCGGGCACAATTGCATACAATGAAATGTTCTGCATTGAATTTTCATTTACATAAACCGGAATTCGGGCTAAATCGACGAAACAGGCGATACAAATTCCGGTGGCAACAAATGCTTGTTTTTCGAGTTTTGCTTGAGAAAGTACAATTGTGCGTAAAGCGCCCTGATGTCCGCTGAAGCCACCAATTAATCCCGATAAAAAGGCAAATATTCCGAACCATTTTTCAGCAAGGCTAAATTTCTGTGCCCGAGGAAAAAGCTCCCAAAAACCAAAAAAGAGCATCAAGATACCTAGGCTTGTCTGAATTGCCGAAAGCTTTAATTCAAGGCTGTCGAATTTGTAAACCGCAGCATTCAACTCGCTATTATTTAATACACCCAGCAACCAGGCACCGAATAAACTCGCCGGCAATGCAAATAACGAAAATGTTAGAGCCTTTCGCCAGTTGATATTCCGATAAACCAATGCAAACTTGAACACATTATTCAGCAAATGAACACACGCCGTTAGAAGCACAGCAGAGTTCAAATCGTAGAACATAGCAAAAACGGGCAAAAGAAGCGTACCCAGGCCAAAGCCGCTAAAAAAGGTTAAGAGAGATGCAAAAAATGAAACCAGTCCAATGAGATATTCAGGTTGCATAAGGCACAAAACTAAAATTCCTGTTTAACCAAGTAAGCGTTTGTAGATCAACGTATAGCGAGCTACACCTTGTTCGAGGGAATACCATTTTTGAGCGCATTGAATAGTACGTTCCGGATTTTCGGCAAGAACCGAATCAAGATTAAGGCAAACATCGTGGTATTCGGTGGTAGTAAAATTTTGAATTACGCGACCGTTCGCTCCATCTTGCATGATTTGATCCACATCGCCAACGCCGGCATTTACAATCAACGGAATTCCACCGGCCATAAGTTCACCCATTTTCGTTGGCGAGGAAGCCTTTTTGGAGAAACTTGGACGAATGAAGAAGATCGATAAATTACTTACAGATGCAAATAACGGAACCTCTTGGCGCGCGGCTGATTTCACAACAATTGCCGATTGAGAAATTCCTTTAACGCTTGCACGGTTATAAATTTCTTCGGGTTTATCGGCGGTTATGAAAAGAAAAACGGCATTAGGCTTATATTCCTTCAAAATCTTAAAAAAATCAAGCATCTCGTCGAGCATGTACCAGGTACCAAGCGAACCCAAATATGAAAGCACAAATGCCTGTTCGGGTATTCCAAATTGCACTTTAATGTTATGTTTTTGAACTATCGGAACTGCATTGGATTGAAACAAATCTAAATCGGCGCAACAAGGAATTACATCAATAGCCCCGCCCTTGAAATTTTTCCAAGATGAAATTTCATTGGCGGCATTGTGCGTGAGTGAGACAATCGCATCGGCATTGTTTAGGAATTGTATTTCCTTTCGTTTAAAGTACTTGTAAATTGCATTAAACAACGGATTCTTGAGGTTCCAGATGTTTCCGTCCACGCGCTCATCGGCCCAAAAACCGCGCATATCGAATAGGAATTTAACACCAAATTTTCGTTTCATTGCCAGGCCAACGATTGCCGAAATGTAACTGCGGCAATGAACAAGGTCAATTTTCTCCTGCACAATTAATTTTTCTGCAGTTTTGCGCATGCTGGAAAGATCTTTTAACGTTGAAAAAACCGGTGGACGAGCGGTATAGGAATGCGGATGCCAAATGATACCTGAATCTGATAATTGCATTTCGACCGAATCTTTTCCGGAAACAAACCGAGAATCCTTTTCAAAACTCAGTAGGTG
>JBKCFX010000355.1:0-6332 GCA_046303595.1 Bacteroidia bacterium | reverse complement strand
CGACCGTGAAAAAACTTGCACAATTTCGCCGAAGCTCGATGCCCTTGTTGTATGGCAGCACGCGGATTTTGCGTGCCGACAAAAACGTACTCGTTTATGAACGCAGCTATTTCGGCGAACGGGTTGTTATTGCTATCAATCGCTCTGAAACTAATGTTCCGGTTGAGGTATCTGGCTCAACGTCTAATCAAAAAGTAACAAGCATTATCGGCTCATTTGTTCCCAAAGCCGATAAAATCCAATTGAGCCTAAAACCATTGTCTTTTGAAATCATTTCCATTCAATAAATTTGCACCCATGAAGATTAAATTAGCAGCAGGAAGTCTGCTTATCGCAACAAGTATTATCGCGCAGGTTCCGGCACCGAAGCCTGCGACAGAGAAAGCCAAACCTACACTGAGTCCGCGTGGTTTGGGTAACGAAGGTTTTAAGAATCAAGGCAAAGGATCCGTTACGCTTCCCATAAGATGGAGCGACAATGCCGTAATTTATGAAGTCAACCTGCGTCAGTTCACGCCATCGGGAACCATTAATGAATTTGTTCCGCAAATGGATCGTTTGAAAGAGATGGGCGTTAAAATTCTGTGGTTCATGCCTATCCAGCCAATCGGGATGAAGAACCGCAAAGGCAGTCTGGGATCGTATTATTCAATCAAAGATTACATGGCGATTAACCCTGAACACGGCACCATGGAAGATTGGGTGGTTATGGTGAAAAAGGCCCATCAGCTCGGAATGAAGGTTATTCTCGACTGGGTAGGAAATCACACCGCATTTGACCATGCATGGATTACATCGCATCCTGAATATTACACCAAGGATGAGAAAGGGAATATCATTCCGCCCGTTGCCGATTGGAGCGATGTGGCCGATTTGAATTACGACAATAAAGACATGCGCAAAGCCATGATAGAAGCCATGAAGTTCTGGTTGCGCGCCACCGATATTGATGGATTCCGTTGCGATGTTGCCGAGATGATTCCGGTCGATTTCTGGCAAGAGTGCATCCGCGATTTGAAGCAAGCCAAGCGCGATATCTTTATGTTGGCAGAAGGCGAAAAAGCCAATTTACACGACAAGGCATTTGATGCTACGTACACGTGGAATTTGTTTGGAAGTCTGAACGACATCGCTGCCGGAAAGAAGACAGTAAAAGCCATCGACGATTATTTGGCAACACAGGCTGAATATCCTGCCAGCGCAATTCGCATGTACTTTACCTCGAACCACGACGAAAATTCATGGCATGGAAGCAATTGGGAGAAAATGGGCGAGAAGTCGAAGGCGTTTTCGGTGTTGACCTATGGATTGAAAGGAATGCCATTGATTTACAGTGGACAGGAAGCCGATATGCGCAAGCGTTTGCGTTTCTTTGATAAAGACACCATCGATTTCAAGAATTTATCGCTCAATGATTTTTACACGCGACTCAACAAATTGAAATCGACCGAGCAGGCTATGATGCATGGGGAAAAAGGTGGAGAAATGATTCGCCTCAAGACGGGCGCCGATGAGCAGGTATTTGCGTGTTTGAGGAAGAAAGACACTTCAAAGGTGTTGTTTCTCGTGAATCTATCGGGTAAGAAAAGTAAAGTGAAAATTGAAAACGAAGATTTAACCGGCGATTGGATCGACATATTCGATGCGAAGGGAACGCCTGTGCCATCAAAATCAACCTATTCAACAACCTTAGAACCTTGGTCGTACCAGGTATTACGCTACAAAAAACAATAACATGGAAACTCTAACAAGCCTTAAGCCCGGCGTTGTTTCGGGCAACGAATTAAATGCACTTTTACGCAATGCCAATCAAACAGGCTATGCATTGCCAGCCGTAAACGTTATTAGTTCGCATACGGTGAATGCTGTTCTTGAAACTGCAAAGAAGGTGAATTCACCCGTAATCGTTCAGTTTTCGAATGGTGGTGCTCAGTTCTTTGCCGGTAAAAGTCTCGATAATTCTGCACAACAGGCATCGATAGCCGGCGGCATTTCGGGTGCGCAACACGTGCATCTGATGGCCGAAGCGTATGGTGTTCCGGTGGTATTACACACCGATCATGCAGCAAAAAAACTGCTTCCATGGATCGACGGTTTGCTCGATGCCGGTGAGAAATTCTTCAAGTTGCATGGAAAGCCTTTGTATTCAAGCCACATGCTCGATCTGAGTGAGGAGCCGATTCACGAGAATATCGAAATCTGCAAGCGTTACCTCGAGCGTATGGCTAAAATTGGGATGACGCTGGAAATAGAACTCGGCGTTACAGGTGGAGAAGAAGACGGGGTCGACAACTCGCATGTTGATAGCAAACACCTGTATACACAGCCCGAAGAAGTGGCTTATGCTTATGAGGAATTGATGAAGGTTAGTCCGAACTTTACTATCGCAGCAGCATTCGGCAATGTGCATGGTGTGTATAAACCGGGTAATGTTCAGCTTCAACCCATCATTCTGAAGAATTCGCAGGCGTTTATCCAGCAAAAATTTGGAACGGGCGAAAAGCCGGTGAACTTCGTATTCCACGGTGGTTCTGGTTCTTCGGTTGAGGAAATCCGCGAAGCAATTGCATACGGAGCCGTTAAGATGAACATCGATACCGATTTGCAGTGGGCTTTTTGGGAAGGTGTGAAAGATTACTATGAAGCCAATAAAGGGTATTTGCAAGGACAGATTGGAAATCCGGAAGGCGAAGACAAGCCCAATAAGAAGTTTTACGATCCGCGTGTGTGGATGCGCAAAGGCGAAGAAGCATTCCGCAAGCGGCTTGAGCAGGCTTTTGATGATTTGAATTGCATCAATCGCTTGGCCTGATTGGATTTTAGCAATTAAATTGGAGCGGAGGATGGAGCTCGGGTATGGGGCCTCCAACCTCCTCCCCAGACGAAGGTACAAAACCCAGAACGAGCAGTCGTTACTAAACGTTTATAAACGTTTAAAACGGATATTTCATAATCTGCTATTAATGTTACGTTTAAGCCATTTCTTCATTCAACCTACAACTTACAAACATGTCATTCCCATCCGTTCCATTTAAAGAAACCGAAGCCTACAAAGCGCTGCAAAGTCATTTCGAACAGATGTCGGGATTGCACATGCGCGAAATGTTTGCCGGTGATGAGCAGCGTGCAGCAAAATTCTCCTTGCGTTGGAAGGATTTCCTTTTTGATTATTCGAAGAATCGAATCAATCAAACTACAATCGACCTGCTCATACAGCTTGCCGACGAATGTGGTTTGCGTGCGGCCATCGATGCACAGTTTGCGGGCGAGTCGATTAATGCCACTGAGGGACGCGCAGTTCTACATACGGCATTGCGCAACCGAAGCAATACGCCGGTAATGGTGAATGGACACGATGTAATGCCCGAAATAAATCGTGTGCTCTCCCAGATGGAAGTGTTTACAGATTCTGTGCATTCGGGTGCGTGGAAAGGTTTTAGCGGAAAAGCGATTACCGATGTGGTGAATATCGGTATTGGCGGCTCTGATTTAGGTCCGGTGATGGTCTGTGAAGCGCTGAAGGCATTTCGAAACAAAGCGATTACAATGCATTTTGTAAGCAATGTCGACGGAACGCATATCGCAGAGACTTTGGCAAAGGTTAATCCGGATACCACACTGTTCATCATCGCTTCGAAGACATTTACCACGCAAGAAACCATGGCAAATGCACAGACTGCGCGCGATTGGTTCTTGAAGCATGCAAAAGCAGAAAGCCATGTGGCAAAGCATTTCGTGGCTTTGTCGACCAACAAGGCGGCTGTTGAAGCATTTGGAATTGATTCAGCGAACATGTTCGAGTTCTGGGATTGGGTAGGCGGGAGGTATTCGCTGTGGAGCGCCATTGGATTGCCCATAGCACTTTCGCTTGGATTCGATCGATTTAAAGCGTTGCTCGAAGGTGCCCACGCGATGGATCAGCATTTCAGAACCGCTGAGTTTTCTGAGAATATGCCGGTGTTGATGGCCTTGCTCGGAATCTGGTATGCCAACTTTTTTGGGGCGGCCTCGCATGCGATTTTGCCCTACGATCAGTATTTGCATCGCTTTGCGGCATATCTGCAGCAGGGCGATATGGAGAGCAATGGGAAATCGGTAGACCGTAACGGAAATCGTGTGGCGTATTCGACCGGACCA
Source organism: Bacteroidia bacterium (assembly GCA_046303595.1). Classification (GTDB taxonomy): domain Bacteria; phylum Bacteroidota; class Bacteroidia; order M30B66; family M30B66; genus CAMCXT01. Next base: position 2,195 of record JBKCFX010000355.1, on the reverse strand, counting down.
ATCATTTGGGGCGAGCCGGGCACGAACGGACAGCACGCGTTTTATCAGCTCATTCATCAGGGAACGCAGTTAATTCCCTGCGATTTCATTGCGCCGGCCATCAGCCAAAATCCAATCGGGAAGCATCACACGCTGCTTATGTCGAACTTCTTCGCGCAGCCCGAAGCCTTGATGAACGGAAAGGACAGGAAATCGGTTGAGGACGAATTGCGCGCGAAGGGAATGTCGGATGCCGAAATAGCTTTTCACGCGCCATTCCGTGTGTTCGAAGGCAACAGGCCAACAAATTCGATATTAGTTCGTGAACTTAATCCGTTCAACTTGGGTGCGCTCATTGCGGCCTATGAACATAAGATTTTCGTACAGGGCGTAATCTGGAATGTATATTCCTACGACCAGTGGGGCGTTGAATTGGGAAAACAGCTGGCGAACCGGATATTGCCCGAATTAGAGGCCGATGGTGAAGTGAATCAGCACGATGGTTCTACGAATTTGCTGATAAATGCTTGGAAACAATTTTTGGCCTAAAACATGGCAAACGTCAAACAACATTTTTACCGATCCGAAATTGTATGGACAGGTAATAAAGGAACCGGAACAAGTGCTTACCGTGCTTACGGAAGAGATTATTTCGTTAAGTCGGAAAATAAAGTTGAGATTTTATGTTCATCAGACCCCTCTTTTTTGGGAGATACATCTCGATATAATCCGGAGGAGCTTTTTCTATCATCCATTGCCGGCTGCCATATGCTTTGGTATCTGCATCTGTGTGCAGAATCGGGAGTAATTGTAACAGCATATAAAGATTATGCAACTGCTATTATGATTGAATTAGCCGATGGTAGCGGGAAATTTGAAGAGGTTTGTTTAAATCCTAGCGTATATATTTCAGAAAGTTCCGATAAACACCTAGCAATCGATTTGCACGAAAAAGCCAATCGCTTCTGTTTCATCGCCAATTCATTGAACATAAAAATCAGGCATAATCCCGAAATTTATGTAGGGAAGATTTGATTGTTTTTTAGTCGACAAATTGAAATTCGGGAGGAAATTGTTTGCGAATTCGCTCCAAACCGGGACCTTGCCGCAGAATACTTACCTTTTCACAATTAAACGAAAAAATAGGAAAGGAGCCCTTGTCATCATTCATTTGGTTGTATGAAACAAAAAGAGGAATCTCGCGCGCTTCTCCAAATTCAATTGCCTTCTCCAATTCCGTAATGGAACCCTGTCCACTCAAATTGGCGCTTGTACAAATTGGGGCCGTATAATGTTTGCCGTTGTAGAGGTTGGGGTCGGCATCGGCTTGCATGAGCATTTCAAGCATGGTATACAATTTTCGGTGTACACCCTCAGGCATAACCAGTCCGAGATGTGTGCCATTTCGGATAGTGGATGAATTGAATTCAGGATTAGTAAACCGCACATGAAGGAAAGCCCCTTCGATAAAGCGCAATTGATCGCCCGATCGAATTGTAGCTGGCATGGCATCGGGTGCAAAATTGCTGAAGTATTTGCTTAATGAACCTACTGCCGAACCATAATTTTTACCGGGAAGTCTTGATTTTCCTTTGTTGAGCGCAGCAACACCTGCCGGATTTGGAGGCGCAAACAATGCAAAAACAGCTGGAAGTTGAATGAGTACAATAGGATTATCGCTGCGGAAAACCCGCAGAATCTCCTTAAAGGCATTCGGCTCGTTAATGCTTATTGTTTTCAGATTGGACAGTAATACCCCCGTTTTATGAACGCAAAAATCATCATAAAGTTTGTACGTTCTATACTTTTCAATACATAAATTAGGTATTACCACGCATTATGTGGCAAGAAGAAATTTTGCTCTATCAATTGCATCAGCGACGGTAAGGTGGTTTTGTTGGTTTGGGCTTCGAAGCATTCGGATTGGCGTTCGTCTTAGCCTTATTGCCTTTCACCGCGTTACTGCCGCGCCCTCCGAAATTCAATCCAAGTCCCAATTGGGCATATAACATATCGGTGCGCGAATTTTTTGGTATGGTGTTCACATTAATGTTGTCGGCGTTTAACGAACCTTCTCCGGGAGTTGGCGATGACACAGAAAGCTGAACATCCCAGCTCTGAACTTGTTTTTTGTCGAAATAGCGAGCCCATCCGCCACCCAAATAGGAAGCATTGAGGTTTAGATAGGTATCCTCATTTAAAAAAATATAAAATCC
>JBKCFX010000354.1:0-3669 GCA_046303595.1 Bacteroidia bacterium | reverse complement strand
TTACAGGTTCGCGCTTTGCTTCCTGCTGTGGCTCTTCGTTGCGTTGAGGCACTTCAGAGCGCGAGGTACGTAAAACCGGTGCAGGTGCAGGGCGTGCAGGTGCTGCCGGACGAATTTGCGGTGCAGGTGCAGCTTGTTGTTGATTGGGATCGCCCGTAGGAAGCATACCCTTCATCAAAAACGCGGTTATGTCGCGGGCAATACGCCCCAGCATTTGTTCGAACAATTTGAACGACTCTATCTTGTAAACCAACAAGGGATCTTTCTGCTCATACACGGCATTTTGAACCGATTGCTTCAGATCGTCCATCTCACGCAAATGCTCTTTCCACACATCATCAATTATGGCAAGTGTGATAAAACGCTCCATTGCAGATGTTACTTCACGGCCTTTATTCTCGACCGATCGCTTGAGGTTAACAACAATCTGCAAGGTCTTGAATCCATCCGAAACCGGAATCATCATGTTTTCGAATTGCGCCGATTGCGTTTGATATACCTGCTGAATTACCGGGAAAGCCAACTCGGCAATGTGTGCCGTTTTGTGCTGGTAATGCTTCATCGCTTCTTCATACAATTGATGCGAAAGCTTCTCCGATTTATCTTTTAGGAATTGTTCTTCTGAAATTTCAGAATCGACAGAAAGTACCCTAATCGCTTCGAGCTTAAATCCATCGAAATCGCGCAAATCTTGATATTCGCCAACTATGCCCTCACAGGTTTCCATAATCATGTTGGCAATATCGATGGCCAAACGATCACCGTATAACGCATTGCGGCGACGCTTGTAAATAACTTCGCGTTGGTGGTTCATCTGATCATCGTATTCCAACAGACGCTTACGGATACCAAAGTTATTTTCTTCAACCTTCTTCTGTGCCCGTTCGATTGAACTGGTAATCATACCACTTTGAATCACCTCGCCTTCTTTCATGCCTAAGCGGTCCATTACACGAGCAATGCGTTCTGAACCAAAAAGGCGCATCAAATCGTCTTCGAGCGACACAAAAAACTGCGATGAACCCGGATCTCCTTGACGTCCGGCGCGACCACGCAACTGTCTGTCGACACGGCGGCTTTCATGGCGTTCGGTACCGATGATGGCCAATCCGCCGGCTTCCTTCACACCAGGCCCCAGTTTAATGTCGGTACCACGACCCGCCATGTTTGTAGCAATTGTAACTATTCCGGCTTGACCTGCCTCCTGCACAATTTCTGCCTCGCGTTGATGCTGCTTGGCATTGAGTACATTGTGTTTAATTTTACGCAGGTTGAGCATACGGCTCAGTGTCTCAGAAATCTCAACCGATGTTGTACCAACCAGAACCGGACGACCTTTTGCGGTTTCTTCGGCAATTTTATCGATTACGGCATTGTATTTTTCTCGCTTGGTTTTGTAAACCAAATCTTCTTCGTCTTTTCGCGAAATCTTCCGATTGGTAGGAATTACCGCTACATCGAGTTTGTAAATATCCCAGAACTCGCCTGCTTCTGTTTCTGCTGTACCGGTCATACCGGCGAGCTTGTTATACATCCTGAAATAATTCTGCAACGTAATCGTAGCATAGGTTTGCGTTGCTGCCTCAATGGTAACATTTTCCTTTGCTTCGATGGCCTGGTGCAGACCATCGGAATAACGACGGCCTTCGAGAATACGACCGGTTTGCTCGTCAACAATTTTCACCTTACCATCCATCACCACATATTCCACATCGATTTCGAACAAGGTGTATGCTTTCAGCAATTGGTTTACCGTGTGGATCCGCTCAGATTTTATGGCAAAATCGCGCAGCAATTCCTCTTTTTTATTGAGTTTATCGTCGTTGCTTAATGCCGATTTTTCGATAAGCGCAATTTCAGATCCCACATCGGGCATCACAAAGAAGTTAGAGTCTTCGCTTACACCTGTAATGAGTTCAATTCCTTTCTCAGTGAGTTCAATGGAGTTGTATTTTTCATCAATTACAAAATACAATTCCGCATCTACTTTTGGCATTTCGCGGCTTTGATCCTGCATGTAAAAATTCTCTGTTTTCTGCAATAAGGCGCGCGTTCCCTGTTCGCTGAGGAACTTGATGAGCGCCTTGTTTTTAGGCAAACCACGGTGTGCGCGTAACAGAGCCATTCCTGCCGCCTTATCGTCTTGACCAAAAAAGCGCTTGGCCTCATTGAGTGCCGTGTTGATATAGGTTTTCTGCGCTGTAACAAGTTTTTCAATCCTTGGTTTCAGTGCGAAGAACTCTTGATTTTCACCGCGTGGAGTTGGGCCTGAAATGATAAGCGGTGTACGCGCATCGTCGATCAAAACCGAATCGACCTCATCGACAATGGCGTAATTGTGTCCGCGCTGCACCAGTTCTTCGGGGCTGCGGGCCATATTGTCGCGGAGGTAATCAAAACCGAATTCGTTGTTGGTTCCAAACGTAATATCGGAGGCGTATGCTTTGCGGCGTGTAAATGAATTGGGCTGATGTTTATCGATGCAATCAACGCGCAAACCATGAAATTCGTAAAGCGGTCCCATCCATTCGGAGTCGCGACGAGCGAGGTAATCGTTCACTGTTACGATGTGTACACCTTCGCCCGAAAGAGCATTAAGATAAACTGGCAAGGTTGCAACAAGTGTTTTTCCTTCACCGGTGGCCATTTCCGAAATCTTCCCTTTGTGCAGCATGATACCACCAATGAGTTGCACATCGTAATGCACCATGTCCCAAGTTACCTTAGTACCGGCGGCATTCCACGAATTGGCCCAAATGGCTTCGGCACCATCAATGCGCACATATTCTTTGGATGCAGCCAATTCGCGATCGTAATCTGTGGCACTAACCCGCAAGGCTTCGTTTTCTTTGAGACGTCGAGCCGTTTCGCGCACAACGGCAAATGCCTCGGGCAGAATTTCTTCCAAAACGAGCTCGATATCTTTCACGATTTTCTTTCGAATTTTATCGATCTCTTCGAAATGCGCTTCCTTTTCGAGAAAGTCCATCTCGGGATTGCTTTCAACCAGATTCGTTAATTCGGCAATTCGCGTACGATCGTCTTTTAATTTATCGGCAATTTGTGCCTGAAACTTTTGTGTACGACCTCGAAGTTGATCGTTGGAATCGGCGGCCAGCGTTGGATAAATCGCATTGATTTTATCTACCAGCGGCTTTATTTCTTTCAAATCGCGCTCGGCTTTGTTGCCAAGAAAAATACCCAAAAGGGAATTGATCGCTTTGATCATGGTAAAATTTATAAGGAGCGCAAAATTAATCCAATTTCCGATTCTGAACGTTGTTCATGTTGGGAATTTGTAGAATAAAAACACCTGTTCAATCTGTGCAACAAGAAAGCAATTATGAGAATGAAATAAACAGGCCGACCTAACGATGCAACAGGGCGAAAAATGCAGAACTAGGACTTCAAACGCCCGATAGCGTTTCTCGATTTATTGCGTACTTTCGCCCATACATGAATGCTCTCTTCATCGAAAATATTAAACTGGCATTGGGGGCAATCCGGGCTCAATCGCTTCGAACGTTCCTTACCATCATGATTATTGCTTTAGGTATTTGTGCGCTCGTAGGAATACTCACCGCAATCGATGTCATCAAAGGCAGTATTACCAATAATTTCACAACCATGGGCGCCAACACGTTCAACATCCGCAATAGGGAGTCGAAT
>JBKCFX010000353.1:0-2778 GCA_046303595.1 Bacteroidia bacterium | reverse complement strand
ATTATTGGGTATCTGGTTGTAGACTCAGCACAAACGCTGACCATTGAGGCGGGAACGCAGGTTTTCTTGTATAACAATTCAGGTCTCTGGGTTTACAAGCAGGGAACATTGGTTGTAAATGGAACATTACAAGACTCGGTTGTTTTTCAGGGTGTGCGCAAGGAAGAAGAATACCGCGAGGAGCCTGGTCAGTGGGATCGTATTTGGATTAACCAGGGAAGTCTTGGAAACAAAATCAATTATGCAGTCATCAAAAACGGAAATATCGGCATACAGGCCGAAGATTTAATTGAACTCGGCGATGCCGGTCAGAGTCGATTGACCATAAGCAATACGCGCATCCGAAACATGAAGGCATTTGGAATTTATGGCGTGAATTATCAGATCGAAGCGTGGAATAATGTGGTAAGCAATTGCGGAGCCTATACACTGGCCTTGATTCGTGGAGGGAATTACAATTTCAGGCATTGCACCTTTGCAAATTACTGGAGCGAAAATGTTCGTTCTGAACCTTCTGTAGTGCTAAGCAATGCACAAACACGTAACGATAATTCGGTCGTTGTGGCGCCTATGGATTTTTCCTTTTTGAATGGAATTGTTTACGGCAATCTCCAAAGCGGCAATGAATTGGTTGTAGATGGTTTGGCCGATGCACCATTCAATTGGATTTTCAAAAACAGCCTGCTTAAAATCGACAATCCCGATATTAACACAGCCGATCCGCTGCATTTTGAAGCGATGAAGTTTAACGAAGATCCGGGTTTTACGGATGTGAATGCGCAGAATTACAAATTAACGGCGAGCTCTGTAGCCCGAAACTGGGGCAGTGCTACTTTCGTGAATGTTCCGCCTGTTATTGCCGAGGATATTGACGGAGTTAATCGACTTGCCGATGAAGCGCCCGACGCCGGTGCCTTCGAATTTGTTCCCTGATGCGACACGTTTAAGCAAATTAGAACGTAACTTTGTGTCTGTTTAACACTTTTTATGAAACACATAGCTGTATTAACATCGGGGGGCGATGCGCCGGGTATGAACGCCGCAATTCGCGCGGTGGTGCGCACCGGATTGTATCATGGGTTAACGGTAACGGGTGTTGTTGCCGGCTACGAAGGGTTAATAAACGGAGATTTCCGACCTATGAATTCATCCTCGGTGGGAAATATTATTGGCAAAGGCGGTACGGTTTTGAAAACTGCACGCAGCAAGCGCTTTATGCAAACAGAAGGCCGCCAAACGGCAATTGAAAATTTACGAAAACTCGGTGTAGAAGGTCTTGTGGTTATTGGAGGGGATGGTTCTTTTCGTGGAGCCGATATACTCGCGAGCGAATTTCCGGAGCTAAAGGTTGTTGGAATTCCTGGAACAATCGACAACGACTTAGTCGGCACCGATTTTACCATTGGATACGACACCGCAATCAATACTGTTGTTGAGGCGGTCGACAACATCCGCGATACAGCATCATCGCACAACCGCTTGTTTTTCGTAGAAGTAATGGGGCGCGATGCCGGATTGATTGCGCTTCGCAGTGGTATTGCCGTTGGTGCTGAAGCCATTCTGATTCCGGAAACAAAAACCCATGTTGACCGATTAATTACACAACTGGAACGTGGTTGGAAACGACAAAAATCGGGACACATCATTATCGTAGCCGAGGGCGATGATGCCGGCGGAGCCTTTCAGATTGCCGATTTGGTACAAAAGAAATTCGATAAGCTTGAAACAAAAGTTGCGGTTCTGGGGCACATTCAGCGCGGAGGAAATCCAACCTGTATGGATCGTGTTTTGGCTACGCGCTTGGGATACGAAGCGGTTGAAGCACTGATTAATGGGCAAAATCGAGTAATGGTTGGTCAAATTTCCGGCAAAGTGGCCTATACGCCATTAACACATGCGGTGAAACACATCATGGATGTAAACGACACGATGCTGCTTATGGCCGAAATTATGGCCTTGTAATTCGCATACGCTTTATTTCGTAACTTGCTGCCATCTATCCAAAGCCATTGAAAAAAGTAAGTTTCGACAATTCCGATAATCTGTTTTATACAGAATTGAATCAGGAGGTAAAGGCATATTTCGCAAAAAGAGGAATTAAAAGCACCGGCGATTATCGACTATTTCTAAAATCGTTTGTTTTAATCGGCTCGAGTTTAGCAATTTATTTACTGCTGTTGTTCGGAAGTGTGCCTGCTATTGCATCGATAGCGCTCTGCCTTGTTTTAGGATTTTTATTGGCCTGCATCGGATTTAGCGTGATGCACGATGCCTGCCATGGAAGCTATTCTGAAAACAAAACACTCAATTACATTATGGGCTTAACCATGAACGGATTGGGCAGCAACGCGTTTATCTGGAAGCAGAAGCACAATATCATCCACCATACGTATACAAACATCGACGGGGTCGACGACGACATTGCCAAATCGCCTGTTCTTCGGCATTGTTACTCGCAACCTTATAAGCCATTTCATCGGTACCAACACATTTACATGGTTCCGCTTTATGCAGTGTCTTCAATTCTATGGGCATTGTTGACCGATTTTCAGAAGTACTTTAAGCGCGATATCAATGGAACGCCGATGAATAATTTCCCATTAAAGGAACACGTTATTTTCTGGGTAACTAAGGTGCTTTACATTGTTTTTTACATGGTTATCCCTGCAATTGTTGTGGGAATGAAGCCTTTCCTGATTGGCTATTTTTTAACCAATGCAGCGATGGGTTTAACCATGGCACTTGTATTTCAATTAGCACATGTGGTTGAGAATACAG
>JBKCFX010000352.1:0-2833 GCA_046303595.1 Bacteroidia bacterium | reverse complement strand
CCTCACGCGGGGCTTCGTACACGCCATTCGAACGCCCAAGGTAACACGGATCGTGGAAGGTGATTTTTCTTCCTTTAAACTGTCCGCCCTCGACCCGAATGCGTCCTTCTTTCAGCAACTGTTCGATTAGCTGCGAGTGATGCACCACTTCGTAATTTCCGCCCAAAGCCGGATACTCATTTTTCAAGGTATTGAAACAATGCGGGCACGCTGTTACAATCTTCTTAACTTCGTAGCCATTGAGCACCATGATATTTTGCATGGCCTGCATCTGAAACAGAAACTCGTTTCCGGCACGTTTCGCCGGATCTCCGGTGCAGGATTCTTCCTGGCCCAGAATCGCAAATTTTACGTCAGCGGCCTGTAAAATTTTGGCAACCGCTTTTGTTATTTTTTTTGCACGATCGTCGAAGCTGCCAGAGCAGCCCACCCAGAAAAGAATTTCCGGTGTTTCGCCCATTGCCATATAATCGGCATACGTTCTAACTTTGAGTTCCATAATTCGATTGCAGTTTATTGCTTAATCTTCGTCCTTCCAATTGCCGCGGTCGCCGGGCGAAAACTGCCAGGGTGCCCCGTTATTTTCCATATTGCTAAACATTGCTCCGAGTGCAGCCGGTGGCGCGCTTTCTTCCATCACCAATTGCTGGCGAAGTTGCATGATTATATCTACCGGATCGATAGTCACCGGACAGGCCTCGGCGCAGGCATTGCAGGTTGTACAAGCCCAGAGCTCTTCGGGCGTGATGTAGGAATGAAGCAGCGATTTTCCGTCATCGGCAAACGTGCCTTTGTTCGCGTCAATGTTTTTGCCCACCTCTTCCAAGCGATCGCGCGTTTTCATCATGATGCTGCGCGGACTTAGCAGCTTGCCGGTAATATTCGCCGGACATTCAGAAGTGCAGCGCCCACATTCGGTGCAAGAGTATGCATCCATCAAGTTTTTCCAGGTTAAGTCCTGCACGTCTTTCGCACCAAATTTAACCGGCCCTGTGGCTTCTTCGACCTGTGCCGATGGGTCGAGCATAAGTTTTACCTCGCGCGTAACAGCTTCCATGTTGTCGAGCTGACCCTTCGGTTCGAGTTTCGAATACCACACGTTGGGAAATGCCATCACGATGTGCATGTGTTTCGAATACGGCAAGTAATTGAGGAAGGCCAAAATTCCCACGATATGGAACCACCACATGAAGCGCTCGAACACAATCAGCGAATCGGTTGACCAATTCTGAAAGAATGGAACCAATACCTGCGAAATAGGGAACGAACCAAAAGCTTCGTAATGCGGAGTGCCTCGGCCTTGCAGGATGAGATCGGCTGCGTTCATGCTCAGAAATGCCGACATCAGCAATACCTCAACAATCAAAATAATATTGGCATCGTTGCGCGGGAAACCGTTTAAGTCTGTTTGCCTGAACCGCTTAATGTGCATGATGTTTCGCCGAACGAAAAAGGCAAACACGCCGACCAAGACGAGAAGCGCAAGAATTTCAAAAGAAGCGATGAGGAAATTGTAAAATCCTCCGAGAAACGGCGCGAACAGGCGATGTGTGCCGAACAAGCCATCGAGAATAATCTCTACAACTTCGATGTTGATGATAATAAAGCCAACATATACAAACAGGTGCAACAAGCCCGGAATGGGACGAACCATCATTTTGGTCTGACCCATTGCAACGCGCGCCATCAGATTCCAGCGACGAGCAGGTTGGTCGCTGCGGTTTAGGTCGCGACCCAATTTAATGTTTCGGCTAATCTTCCGAACATTCATCGCAAACAAAGCAATACCCGCTGCGAGAATGATGAAAAAAGCGAGTTGGGGAAATATGGTTAAGAGCATGGAATGCAATTTTACCTCGTTAGAACAAATTTACACGTCGTTTGGATTTGCATCGACGAAATTATTTTTTCTCAGCCTTATCTTTCTTACCGAATACCGAAACCTGAACGTAGCGTTTTGGATTGAGGCGCAAGTCTTCGAGCAATAAATTCAAATTGCGCGTACTCGATTCGAGGTTGTTGTAGAGCGAGTCGTTTTTAACCAGCTGCCCAACCGAACCTTCGCCGCGTTCTATTCCGCCAAGAACTTTGTTGAGTTGGGTAATCTATTGCTGCAGGTTGACCATTGTTTCTTTCACATTGCTTTTGGCTACATCGTCAGTAATACGGTCGAGGTTCGAAAAGATATTGCTGAGCTTTTGGTTGTTGTTGTTTAAATTATCGGAGATTGATTTTACGTTCGAAAGGATATTTCCGAGTTTAATTCGTTCGCTGCTGATGAGCAAATCGGCTTCTGTAACGGCGTGTTCGAGGCGGCGCATCGAGCCGTTCATGCTTTCGAAGGTACTCACTAAACCGGTTTGGGTGTTGCGGTTAAACACGTTGTTGAAGCCGCGAATTACCGTATCGATAGATCCTGCAAGACTTTCGACCTGCTTTTTGATGGGCATGATGGCATTTTTCAGCTCATCGCTAATTCCTAAATCGCGAACGGCAATTAACGTATCGCCCGATTCGGCCATGTTGCGATCGTTACCCAAGGTGAGGTTTAGCGTACGCGTTCCGAGTAAATCGCTGATGATATGCGCCTCGCTGTTCTTCGGAATCTGCACGTGGCGGTCGTTTACCAGAATTTTTACAATTACACGGTAGGAGTTGGGCGCAAAATAAATCTGATCAACAATCCCAATCTGAAAACCATTCAATTGCACCGAAGCGGATGGGAGCAACTGATCGACGTTATCGAATACCGCGTAATAGGTTCGGGCCCGTGAGAATATGTTTTTCCCTTTTAGGTAATTGAATCCAAAATAGAACACCAGTAGACCAATGG
>JBKCFX010000351.1:0-4045 GCA_046303595.1 Bacteroidia bacterium | reverse complement strand
GTCTGCACTGCTATATCAAATGCAACCGAATCGCTTCGGCATCCTTCAGCTTCCTGACTAATAAAATACGTCCCCGATTGATTGCTTGCAATCGTTTCGATTTGAACATTTTCTCCGGTTTGTATAAAAGAAAGTGGTCCTTCCCAGTACACCGTGCCAACAGCTCCCTGGCTATTCAGTAGTACATTGCTTCCCGAACATACCTCCGACGGGAATATAGGCTCTAAAGCAGGTGGCTTGGTAGCAAAAGTAACCATAACCGTATCGCGTATAAGACATCCGGCAAGGCTTGTGGCCTCAAGGAAATAAATTCCATTTTCGCTTACTTCAATGTCGCTATTGGTGCTGCCGTTGTTCCAGATGAAATTGTAATAGCCCGGCGCTGGACTCAGGGTTAAACTTGTTACGTTGCAGCCCACCAATGTGTCGGGTAATTCGAGGTCTGGAAAATCCTGAAAAACATCTATGGTATCAGAAATCTGGCAGCCGTCTTTTGTGGCTATAACCCAATACAATCCCGGTGTCTGAACATAGATGAATTGAGTTGTATCGCCTGTACTCCAGAGGTATGAATCTTTGCCTGGTCCCGCATCGAGTAGGAGTGAGTCGTTTGAGCAAACAGCCCCGAAATCGCCCAAGTTTGTGCTGGCAAAATCGGAAAAATAGCCATATCGGCAACCTCCATTTGCTGAGCCATTTATAATTCCGAGGTGGAAGAGTTCTGCGCTTGGGGATGTGTTTTTTAAAATGGATGTTGCCCCAACAGCAATGTCGGCCGTAGAGAAAGCAATCTGAGCCGAGAGCCAGGCACCTCCAGAGCCATTTACTGGTGAAAATGCACTTGCCGGAACAAGTGTGGTTGATCCGTTTAAGGTGAATGCTCCTTCAGAACCGCTTCGCACCATGATGTTGAGTCGAAATACTTCGGCATTCGACCGTGTGAAAGATACCGTTGAGGATCCTGTGCACTCAATTGATGGTAAAACAGCACTTCCCATTTCGCATCCAACACCGGTAACGTGCAATACATATATTGGCTTCGAAGCTCGTATAAACATACTCGAATTCACAATATCAACGATAAACTGCTCACCGCTGTTTAGCGTGTCTACGGGAGTCAGACTTCCATCAACAAAAATCTCGGTGCTGTCGGCTGTAGCAAGCAGATACGCTCGATCGCCTCCGACATTTAAAAACCCTTTCATTACAATGTAATCGGTGCCGACCATGGTAACCGGAACCAATTGATCGCCCAATAAGTCGCGGCAGCCTTGAAAAGTAGCAGAATCGTCTTTGAGGGTTACTGCAATTGGTTTATTCGATGTAATATGCGTGCCTGCCGGATGCAATGCTCCGCTGGCAGATTCTGCAATGAGCGAATAACTTTGGCCACGGTTGAGATGTATACTGAATGGAACGCCAGCAGGATGACCGATTAAATTCACTGTGGGCGTTATGTTTATTGTTGTACTGTCTTCTGTTGCCACTATTTCGAAGCCACTGCGCGCTGCCGGCGTGAAGTTGCCATTGTCGTAGTTGGTCGAAAATGGTGTGTAGAATTCGGTTCCCAAGGCATTGGTTCCTTTAAGGGCAAAAATTTCAGGGTTATTGCTATAGTTCACTTCATAATAGGCCGTAACCGGAACACTCGATTGTAGGAGAATTCCTTTGTCTAATACTTGGTCGGGTGGTTGGTTTTCGAGTAATGCCTTAAAAGGTGTTAAATCGATGGTTTGCGTTGTGCCTGCCGGGATGGTTAATACAATTGGAGTAAATGCGTTTGTGGCGGGTTGCGAAAGTACAATATCGGCGGGCAGATTGTTCGCACTAACGCGGAGAACGATTGGTGAATCGCCGTGTCCACTGCTAATTTCGGGGGCCACAAACCAGAATTCGGTGTCGGTTTGAGCATTGGCTTTTTGTGCGAATAAACTGATGACTATGGTTGCCATAATTGTTCGCAAACGCTTAATCAATAAGTGCATAGCTTTTTAGTTTTGGTGATTCGGCTGTACGATAGGAATGTAATAAGGTTCCGCTTTTTACAGAGAATTACGCCCTAATGCGTATCTTCGGGGCGTGTTACCCAACCCAAAAGTATACTGGATAACCGGTGCTTCATCCGGAATTGGAGAGGCATTGGCATATGAACTCGCCAAACCCGGGAATGCATTGATTTTAAGTGCACGAAGCGCAGATAAACTTAGTGCAATCAAAGAAAAAATTGGGAAACGCGCTGAGGTATCGATCCTTCCGTTCGATTTGGCAGACATAAACATAATTCCAACGCAAGTCGAAAAAGCACTATCCTGTTTTGGTCACATCGATGTGCTGATAAACAATGCCGGATTTAGTCAACGCTCGCCGGCCATGGAAACAAGCGAATCGGTTGAACGCGAAATTATGGAACTCAATTACTTCGCTCCGGTTGCGTTGAGTAAGGCGGTTATTCCGCATTTTCGGGAACGTAAATCGGGCCACATTGTTGTAATTTCGAGCATTGCCGGTAAATTTGGCTTTACCTTACGCTCCAGTTATGCCGCAGCGAAACATGCCTTGCACGGGTATTTCGAAGCACTTCGTTTGGAAATGAAGGATGTGCCCGTTTATGTTACGTTGGTTTGTCCGGGCAGGGTACGCACCAATATTTCGTTCAATGCACGTAAGGGCGATGGCACAAGCCACAATGTGTTGGACGAAGGGCAGCGCAAGGGAATTAGCGCAGAGGCTTGTGCACGGTCGATTGTGAAGGCAATCGATTCGAAAAAATACGAGATTTTAGTTGGTGGATCCGAGTTAATTCCGGTTTACCTGAAGCGATTCTGTCCGCCATTGTTTTACTGGTTAATAAAGAAAATAAACGCTACATGAATTTAACTTCTTCGCTACTTAGCGGAATTCAGCAGGTAGGAATTGGCTGCCGCGATGCAGAAGCATCGTTTACGTGGTATCGCAAGGCTTTTGGGATGGATGTTCCGGTTTTTAAAGATGCTTCAACAGCCGCATTGATGACACGATACACCGGCAATGAGGCACGAAAACGCTACGCGATTCTTGCACTCAATATGCAGGGTGGGGGAGGATTTGAAATCTGGCAATTCACCGACCGCACGCCGCAGGAAGCTTCATTTACCATACAGCCGGGCGATCTCGGTTTTTTCGGCATCATTATGAAATGTAGGAATGTGAAAGCGGCGCACGCATTTTTCACAAAGCGAGGCTTGAATCCATCCGCGATTTATCCCGATCCGGCCGAAGGCGAACGTTTTTATTTGATTGATCCGGATGGCAATCGGTTTACATTCAACCAGGGAAGAAGCTGGTTTGGCCGTGGAAACCACACCAACGGAGGTGTACAGGGCTTTCAGGTGGGTGTGAGTAATATGGATGCTTCGATTGCATTTTACCGTTCAGTATTGGGTTTTAATAAAGTAGTTTCGGATACACAATCGCGATTTGCCGAATTCGACGGACTTGAATGCCGGCGTGTAGTTTTGCAAACGGCCAATCCGCGAAATGGGGCATTTAGTCGTTTGTTGGGCGATACCGAAGTTGAATTGATTCAGCGTGCCGATGGTTCAGGGCGAAAAATATTCGCCGATCGCTTTTGGGGCGATATGGGATTTATTCACGTGTGCTTTGATGTAAACAACATGCAGGCGCTGAAGAAATTGTGCGAAGAAAACAAAGCGCCATTTACCGTCGATAGTGCCGATAGCTTCGACATGGGTGCTGCAGCCGGACATTTTGCCTACATCGAAGATCCCGATGGGGCTTTAATCGAATTCGTGCAAACGCACAAGCTTCCACTCATGAAAAAACTAAACTGGTACCTCGATTTGCGCAAACGAAACAGCATGCGTCCATTGCCCGATTGGATGTTAGGCGCTATGCGTTTTTCGCGGGTGAAGGATTAGATATTGGCGGAGGCTAATGGGCAAGGATTTTCTGGATACGACTCTACCATAAATTTTGCAACGTGTCGCACTGCTGAGGGTAGTTGGGCTTGGGGGCCACCACTCCTCCTCCCCAGAGTCAAGTTACG
>JBKCFX010000350.1:0-1197 GCA_046303595.1 Bacteroidia bacterium | reverse complement strand
CACGAATGTCATCGATTGTAACGCGTGCCTTGCCGCGGGTTAAATCTTTGAGCATTTCGTAAGGATTCTCAAAGCCTTCGCGACGCAGAATGGTTTGGATGGCTTCAGCAAGCACCACCGCATTGCGATCGAGATCGTTCTGTATTGCCTCCTCATTAACAACCAACTTATCGATGCCGCGCGTTAACGATTTTAAGGCAATAAGGCAGTGTGCCAGCGGAACACCCACGTTGCGTAAAACAGTAGAATCGGTTAAATCGCGCTGCAAACGCGACACGGGAAGCTTCTCTGCGAGGTGCGCCAGTATCGCATTGGCGTAACCGAGATTTCCTTCCGCATTTTCGAAGTCGATCGGATTTACTTTATGCGGCATTGCCGATGAACCCACTTCGCCGGCTTTTACTTTTTGCTTGAAATAATCCATCGAAATATAGGTCCATACATCGCGGCACAAATCAATCAGAATCGTATTGATGCGCATCAGGTTGTGGCAATAAGCAGCGAGCTGATCGTAATGCTCAATTTGCGTTGTAGGATGACTGCGCGTTAAACCCAATCGCTGCAGCAATTCGTTCGAGAACTCAATCCAGTTGAGTGTAGGAAATGCAACATGGTGTGCATTGAAATTGCCCGTTGCTCCACCAAATTTTGCAGCCCAAATGCTGGTTTGAAGCTGTATAAACTGAATCTGCAGCCGTTCGCGAAATACATCAAACTCTTTACCCAAAAGGGTAGGAGAGGCCGGCTGACCGTGTGTTCGGGCCAACATCGGAATGGAATTCCAGGCATCAACTTTTTCAGTAAGTTGTGCAATCAATCCTTCCATTGCAGGAAAAATTACACGCTCGTTGGCTTCCTTGAGCGAAAGTGGGATTGCGGTATTGTTTATGTCCTGTGAGGTTAGTCCGAAATGCACCCATTCGCGCACCTCCTTCATTCCCATCGCATCAAGTTTTTCTTTTATGAAATACTCCAATGCTTTGATGTCGTGATTCGTAGTCTTTTCGATTTCCTTTATCCGCACAGCATCTGCATCCGAAAAATCTGCATACAGACTCCGCAATGTTGCTATCTGCTTTGCTGTAAGCTTCCCCTCAAGTGGAAAACCGACCTTGCTTAATTCTATGAAATATTCGATCTCTATGATGAGGCGATACCGAAACAAAGCTGCTTCAGAAAAATAAACGCGCAAATCGC
>JBKCFX010000349.1:0-5092 GCA_046303595.1 Bacteroidia bacterium | reverse complement strand
GATGTATACTGTGTTGTTCCACCTTCTGCAGTAAAGAAAATACCGAAGTCGCCACCTGGGAATTCGGCAGTTGAACCGCTGGCCGAAATTTGAATTTTACCCGCACCACCTGCAGTTGCAAATGGAAGCGCGCCAAAGTTGTGTCCGGTAGTAGTGCCTACGTTCAAGGTCGAGCCCGCATCAACAATCAGTGATCCCGATACGGTATTGTTCGTGGTTACGGTAACGGTGTGGAAATAATTTAATCCATCGCCAATAAATACCGGTGTGCTAGCAGTTGGTGTGGTAGCCGAAGCCGGTCCGCCAAATGCGGTATTCGACCAGGTAGAAGCTACGTTCCAGTTTCCGTTTGCACGGCTATAATAAGGTGTTACAATCCCAAATGCAGCAGGAGCACCGGCTGTGAAGTCGCCGTCGAAATAACTTACACCATTGAACAAAATGGTATTGTTGCTTTCGTTTACCTGGTTTACATCGTTGATGGTGGTAAAGGCAATGTTCTGGTAATTGTAATATGCCGGAATATACGCTGCATTATCGGGTAAATTGCCGTAACTGTAGGTGTGGTTGATGCTGTTTGCCGGAATTCCGCTGAAGCCGGTTCCGCGCACTTTCCAGTAATAAACAAAGCAATCCGGATCGGTAACATACAACTGACGGTTGGTTACCGGACGAACATTTAGACTTCCCCAGCTGGCAGGTGCCGATGAGAACTGAATGGTGGCCGGTGTGTAATTATTGGTTGCTGTTCCGAATGGGAATACAACAGGAGTTGTTGCATTGAATGTTTTTACGATACCCCCGTCCGATTGGAATCCTGCTGTTTGAATATAGCGGTTGTTGCCGAATGTTCCGGTAATGCTTGCCGTAGAAGGTAAAATAAGACGATAAATGCCGATGTTGAACAAGCGGTCGGTAGCCAGGTTGAGGTTTCCGTTTACACGAACGGTGTTAAGTGCGCTCACACCCACCGAACCCACTGCGCCTGAAGTGCTGGCAATTTCGAGATTCTGGAAGGTTCCGTTACCGTTTCCATCAAGTGTTTGAGCCGTTGTGCCATTCAAACTAATTTTACCTGTTCCAATGTGCGAGGCATCATTTATAACATTTCCGGCAAACGAAAGTGTTTTACCGCCATCGTTCAGCACACCGTTTAAGATGTTTAATCCGCCCGCTGCAGCAATAGATGCTACACTGCCAGCCACCGTAAGCGCACTCGAAGAGCCTTTGTTTACAGTTAAGCTACCCAGTCCTGGAGCAGGAATGCTGCCGTTAACGGTAAAGGTTTGCGCGGTGTTTCCGTTAAAGGTAAGTGTATTATTGCCCGAAATTAATGTGGTTCCGGCGTTCACGTTGAAATCGCCTGCAACCAAAATTGAATTTCCTTGTGCATTGAAAGTAAATGCATTGGTTCCAACAAAACTAAGGCTGTTAAGTACCGTTAATGGCTGAGCGGGAAGCGAATTAGCAGATCCGTCGTTAAAATTAATGGTTCCCAAACGCGCCTGTCCTGTGCCTGAGCCTGAAGGGCGGTTAATATTAAGATTGAAGAAAGGCGCACGCGAAGCAATGTCGATATTGAAATTTCCGGTAATGTTCATGTTAATGGTACCGCCGGTAACATTGTAGTTTTGAGCATTCGAACCGATAGCAATACCGCCTGTTGGACATGTTCCTCCTGTGCTGATGCGCGTAACGTTGATTGTTCCGCCGCTCATGGTGAAGCCGTTTTCGGCGTATGCCAGCGAGAAGATTGCATAGTCGGGGGCTAAAGAGCTATTTCCATCGAGGTTTAATGTTCCGCCGCTCATAATGAATGAACCGCGGTGCACTCCAATCGCCAATTGATTCGAGGTACGGAATAAGCCCATGTTCACGGTTCCGCCTTGCATCTCAAAGGTGCCCGATTCGCGCAATACAACAGAACGCTGTCCGTTTGTGCAGGTTAACGAACCGGCAGTAATTTTTAAGGTCCCGTAAGGAACAATAGCTCCACTTACTCCACCATCGGTAACGTTGGCGCCATCAATCCAAAGTGTTGGCAATACTGTAGAGCTTCCAAGGTCGTAGTTACCCAAGGATCCCATTCGCGGAATGGTAAGGTTGGGTCCTAGGCGCATGGTTCCTCGAATGGGTAAAATGGTAAAGGATGCACCGTAGAAATTTACTGTAGACGTTGGCGATGCCGTAAAATAGGCTTCGTACCCGGTGTTTTTCTCAACATACACATCGTATAAGGTAGCTGTTGATCCGGCGTTAAAGCTAACTACTGTGTTTGCTGTGACGCCACGCATAGTAAGTGCCGCTCTTCCGGAGGTTGTTGAGTATGCTGCACCATTTTGAAGGATGAGCTGTCCGTCAACAGTAATATTCCCACTTACATATACGTTCATTGCCGCAAGGTTAGCAGCAGCAATTCCGAAACGACACGCGG
This sequence comes from Bacteroidia bacterium, assembly GCA_046303595.1. Taxonomy (GTDB): domain Bacteria; phylum Bacteroidota; class Bacteroidia; order M30B66; family M30B66; genus CAMCXT01. Next base: position 2,658 of record JBKCFX010000349.1, on the reverse strand, counting down.
GCGCAATGTTAACATTACCCAAAATGGTATAATTACCGCCTGACCCTAAATCAAAATTGGCAGCGCCGGTAGAAGTTTTAGCGATGTTTAAATTGCCGTTCAAGGTAAAAACGCCATTTACTTGAGCCGTAAATGCCGTTGCCGTTGAGTTGGTAATCGATAGGTTGTTATAGGTGGCTAGTGTTGGAAGAACACAGGTTGCAGGTAAATTATAATATTCAACCGTTCCACCAGCAGCCGACACAAATGAGGTAAATGTTCCAAGTGGGAATGCCGCCGGCGAAGCAGTGGCCGAAATCCGCATGGTGCCTTCGCCCGAAACGGTACCCAATGTGCTGGCAGGCGATGTTCCTAAGTCGAGAACGCCACCGGCTTGAATCTCAAGTGTACCACAGGTGCGCGCTACCGATGTTGTTACGGTGCGGCCGGGTAAAATAATTACCTGATCGCCACCCGATGGAATAATTGGACTTAATAAGGTACTTCCGGATGGGTCAATAGTCCATGTATTTAAATCGCCCCAGTCGCCCGACTGATACGAATAAATGGTGGTGCGAATAGCAGGGTCGAGGGCTGTCCATTGGCCGGTAAGGAAGGTAGTTCCTGTAGTGGTAAAGGGATTTGCTCCAGTTGCGCTAGGCGTGGAAGGGGTAACCAAACTAAATCCATTCCAAACACGTGGTTGATATAGAAGTGCATTACCTATCACTTCAGATGCCTGTCGATTGAACGATGCATTTGCTGAAATGCCACTTAAGTTTGTGGTAACAATGTCCCAGTATTTAATCAAGGCATTGTTGAAGTAAGGCACATTAGGCTGGCGCGTAGGAACCGCCCGCACCGAAATGGCACCGGTACCGGTAATTGTTGCCGTTAAAGAAGTTAGTGTAAATGGGGTGTATAAAAGACCTGAGTTACCCACCGGAAAAACACCGCCGGGTAAATCAGTGGTAAAATCGGCAGTGGTAGTGCCTTCCTTGATGAAATTACCCGAGCCATCGGTAATAATATAACGAGAGTTACCAAAGGTTCCTGCAAGTGTGGCTGTTGGGGTTAATCGAAGGTTTGATGTTCCGAGGCTAAGGAAAAGATTTGAACTAAGGTTTAGCAGGTTTGAAACTGTAACTGCTCCATTTAGACTTTTAATTCCCGAGCCCGAAAGCAATAAGGTGTAATAATTGAGCGATGAAAAAATGTTTTGGTCGCCAGCGGCTCCGTATTCTACGGTAGAAGTTCCGCTGTTCAATGTGCCAATGGCATTGTTAACGCCAAAAAGTCGAAGTGAATGAACGGCGCCACTCATGCTGATACTTCCGGCACCAGCTAAGTCGCCATTTACACGTACAGTGTTGGCCGTGGCGCCAAATGCCAAATCACCGGCCGGAATCGACAGTGATGCAAGGGTTGACGTGGTTGTTCCTGTTCCACCCGAAACAATGGTGAGGCTTCCACCCGGTTTGTTGATGATTATATTGGGAAAGGTAATGCTGGCTCCAGTGAGGGTCAAATTATTTGATGCGCTGCCCGCAAATGTTAAGGTCGATGCACCGGTGAATGATAGCGATGTACCCGTTGTTAGTGTATTGGTGAAATTTCCATTTACTACAATGTCGGTAAATGTTTTGGTTCCGCTTCCTGAAAAGCCAATGTTATGGTATGTTGCAGAGCGAATAGTTTGCGAAGCTCCTGCGTAATTTACAGTATTGTTGCCCGATGATGCATCAAAAATTCCGGAGGCCATTAAGTTAGCCCCCGAGTAATTTAGCGTAGCTCCTGTGTTGTTAATAAACGATGATGATGCATTGGCGCCGTTTAAGACACCTGCAATTGTTAATGCGGTGTTGTTGGTTACCACCATATCGGCATCAATGGTTATGTTGCCTCCTCCAAGCGTTACTGCATTGGGTCCGTTAATGAAAAGTGAATCAACAAAATTAACAGCCCCCGCGCCGGTGCGGCTAAATGTTCCCGCGTTGGTGATGTTCCCGCCAAAAACCAAAGGTGATGTAGAAGGGGTGGTGTAATTACCTCCGGCAGCGATTGAAAATGTTCCTAAAAAAGCGTTTGTGCCGGTTGAACTATTATCTGCAAGCACTCCATTGATTTGGGTATTGCCGTTAACGGTTACGTTGCCGGCCGCCATGGTAAAGGTAAAGCCATTATTCACCGTAAGGTTTCCGAGGGTGATAGCCGTTGCAGGCGCCGTCATATTGGAGTTAATTACAATATGATCTCCCGCTGCGGGCACACCTGCAGGCGACCAGTTAGCGGCCGTTGCCCATGCCGTACCCGTAGATGTTTTAATGGTCTGTGCAAAGCTCAGGGTCGAAATAATCAACGTTGCAATAAGCAAAAATGATTTCCGAGGTAGCTGAATTGCTCTTAAAAGGTTAAGGGTTGTTTTCATAGTACATCTATTGTCGATGAGATTAGATAGATATGTATCTGGTGAAAAATTATTGCCGCACGTATATTTTGCGCCGCGATTAAATATGTTGTAGGGTGTATATTTCATACTTGTCGATTTTTATATCCAAAACGCTTACGCAGGCTTATTGAATAAGGTTATCAATTCAGGCAATTAGTTTGTAAGAAACTTTTGCAAAATTATAATAAAATCCAATTAAAAATATTTATTACATGTTAACTTTAAGGTTG
>JBKCFX010000348.1:0-9505 GCA_046303595.1 Bacteroidia bacterium | reverse complement strand
AATGCTCGTGCTCAGTGAGTCTGAAACCCTTGCTATGGCGAGGAGAAGCAGAGAATTGAAAGCGCAGGGAAAAGATGTGATCAGCCTAAGTATTGGTGAGCCCGATTACGACACACCCGAATTTTTGAAAGAATCGGCTTACAAAGCAATTCGCGAGAATTTCACACACTACACGCCCGTTGCGGGGTTTCAGGAACTGCGCGAGGCCGCTGCGCTGAAATTCAAGCGCGATAATAACATCAGCTACAAAGCCGAACAAATCGTGGTTTCGACCGGTGCCAAGCAAAGCATTGCCAACGCCATCATGAGTTTGGTTGATGTGGGCGACGAAGTTCTTTTGCCCGCTCCGTATTGGGTAAGCTACATCGAAATGGTAAAGCTTGCCGGCGGAACTCCACGAGTGGTATACGCAGGATTGGAGCACGATTTCAAGGTAAACCCCGAAATGCTTCGTCCGTTTATCAACAAGAAAACACGGATGATCGTTTTCAGTTCACCTTGCAATCCCACAGGCTCAGTTTACAGCCGCGAGGAGTTGAAAGCGCTCGCATCGTTACTCAGCGCGTATCCTGAATTGATCATTATTTCGGACGAAATTTACGAGCACATCAATTTCGGCGAACAGCATTGTTCGATTGCATCGTTTGATGAAGTGTATAATCAGACCATTACTGTAAATGGTTTGTCGAAGTGTTTTGCTATGACCGGCTGGCGTTTGGGTTACTTGGGCGCACCGAAATGGATTGCCGATGCCTGCGATAAATTTCAGGGACAGATTACATCAGGAACCAATTCCATTGCGCAACGCGTGGCCATCGATGCCTTGCTTGCCGATCCTAAGGTAATTCAACCTATGGTTGAAGGTTTTCACAAGCGCCGCGATCTCATGTACGGACTGTTGAAGGAGATTAAAGGCTTGGGCGTGAATATTCCAAAAGGAGCGTTTTACTTTTTTCCGGATGTCTCCGCATTTTTGGGAAAAAGCAATGGAACGACCCGTATTGATACACCGCAGGAACTTACGATGTATCTGTTAAACGAACATTTACTGGCTACCGTGGGCGGAGAAGCATTTGGTTGCGAAAAATCGATACGGTTGTCGTATGCCACTTCCGAAGAGCAAATAATAGAATCGGTAAAACGACTAAAAGCCGGACTTGAAGCATTGCAATGAGCAGTAGAGCCGAAATCGACGCTGTGTTTGAGCGCTTCGGCGCGATGAATATTCTCGTGGTAGGCGACATCATGCTCGATAGTTATATATGGGGAAAAGTCGATCGTATTTCGCCCGAGGCGCCGGTACCCGTTGTGTTGGTTGAACGCCGCGAAGACCGTTTAGGAGGTGCGGCAAATGTTGCATTGAATCTGAAAGCATTGGGTGCTGAGGTACACATTCTCGCAGGCATCGGAAAGGATTCGCATGGAGTAATTCTGAAAGATTTACTGCAACGCGAAGCAATGAATTGCGATGGATTGATGCATACACGCAGCAAGACAACGGTTAAAACACGCATCATTGGGAATGCTCATCACCTGTTGCGACTCGATGAAGAAGTAACGGAAATACCAGATAAAGATTCAGAAATGCAAATCATCGAAGCATTTCGCCAAAAGTTAAAAATGCACCGTTTCGATGCGGTGATTTTCGAAGATTACGATAAAGGTTTCCTTTCTGAAAGCTCAATCAAAGCGATGGTTGAAGCTTGTAATGAGGCGAAGATTCCTACAGCAGTTGATCCGAAGAAACGGAATTTCAAGCATTATAGAAATGTGACGCTTTTCAAACCCAATTTGAAGGAAATCAGAGAAGGGTTGAACGTTTCTGTTACGGGAAGCGATATCGTATCGTTGGAACAAGCCGATCGAGAATTGCGCAAGACGCTGAATCACCAAAACACTTTGCTCACGTTATCGGAAAATGGCGTGTTTTATTCATCTACCGAAAATTGGGGAAAGCTGGAAGCGCATCTCCGCCAGATTGTGGATGTGAGTGGAGCAGGCGATACGGTAATTGGCGTTGCTACGTTATGCATGGCTGCCGGATTGGCGATGGACCAAATTGCTTATTGGTCGAACATTGCCGGTGGATTGGCCTGCGAAAAAGTAGGTGTTGTGCCGGTAAGCCGTGAACAACTTCGTGATGAAATTATGAGACTCAACGCCATTGGCTAAACAAAAAGCAACAATTTTGGTTGAGCAACAGATGGAAGTAAAACCGTATTCCGATACAGCCGGAAAAAAAGAACAAGTCGAGCGCATGTTCGATGCAATTTCGAAACGATACGACTTTTTAAATCGTTCGCTCTCGTTCGGAATTGATGTGTATTGGCGGAAGAAAATGGTTGCGAAACTCCGGAAAGATCAACCTGCCTCCATTTTAGATATTGCAACCGGAACCGCTGATGTGGCTATTTCGCTTCGAAAATTGAATCCGGAGAAAATCATCGGACTCGATTTATCGGAAAAGATGCTCGAAGTGGGCAGGGAAAAAATAAGCAAGCGAAAGTTATCGGGATTAATTCAGTTGGTAAAAGGCGATTCGGAGCAACTGCCTTATGCAGATAATACATTTGATGCCGTAACCGTAGCATTTGGCGTTCGGAATTTTGAGAATCTGCTGCGCGGATTACAGGAAATGCATCGTGTGGTTAAGCCCGGCGGTAAGGTTGTAATTCTTGAATTTTCGCGACCCTATGCATTCCCTGTAAAGCAGCTGTATGAATTCTATTTTAAGCATTTCTGTCCTTGGTGGGGAAAGTTGGTTTCCAAGGATAATGCGGCATACACCTATTTATACGATTCGGTGAAAGCATTTCCGGAAGGCGATGATTTTTTGAGAATTGCAAAAGAAGCAGGATATATCGATGGAAAAGCGGAACGTTTAACGTTTGGAATCGTAAGTTTGTACACCGTTTTAAAATAACGCGCTAAGAAAATCGTTTGCATGCTGAACATACCAATGCAAAAAGTGAAGTTTAAAAACATTTTGCCTGCAGTTTTGCTGATTGCCTGCTTTTCTCAAAGTTTGAATGCCCAGAAAAAGCAAATTGAAAATCTTTACAATTACGATTTACAAGTCATTCATTTCGGGTTCCTTTTAGGAGTTAACAACTTCAATTTTACGGTAAAACCCACTCCGAATTTCTACGATCTCGATTCATTGTATAGCATTACATCCGAGCCTGCACTGGGTTTTTCACTTGGTATTGTTTCCAATCTGCATCTGGGCGACAATTTCGATTTACGATTCCTCCCTACGCTATCGTTTGGAGAACGTTCTATGGTGTATCGGGTTAAAGACAATGCGCTCGATTCAATCGTCGAAAAACGCAAATTAGTTGAATCGACCTTGATGGAATTTCCGCTCCTGATGAAGTTCAAATCGGCGCGGTATGTCAATTTCAGAACGTATCTCATAGGCGGTATTAAGCCCACCATCGACCTTGCTTCGCAGGATAAAGTTGATTCAAAAGGGGAGAAACTTTTAAAGTTAAAACGAAACGATTTACATTACGAACTAGGCGTTGGCTTTGATTTTTATTCGCAGTACTTTAAATTTTCTCCCGAATTGAAATTCTCGTTCGGATTGCGCGACCTTACGGTGCAGGAAAATACGATTTATACGGTTGGCCTCGATAGGTTGAGTTCCCGCGCCATTTACATTTCCTTCTTGTTCGAATAAATGCCACAGGAAATTCAACTCAGGCTTGCCCCTGAAATTGCATTCGATCCTGATGCACTCGAACGCTTTATTCAGCACGAATATGGCAGGGGAAAGCCAATTGCATACAAATTACTTCGTCGTAGCATTGATGCACGAGGGAAAACCGTCAAGGTGAATCTCAGCATACGACTTGGAGAGGAAAGCGAGAAATTGCAACAACATTTCCCCAACTACCAAAATGTAGCTGCTTCAACCGAGGTACATGTTATCGGTGCCGGTCCGGCAGGATTGTTTGCGGCACTTAAACTCATCGAACTGGGCTTAAAACCCATCATTCTTGAACGCGGAAAAGATGTGCGTGCCCGCCGGCGCGATCTGGCTGCCATCAATAAAGAGCATGTTGTAAACCCCGAAAGCAATTACTGTTTTGGCGAAGGAGGTGCAGGTACGTATTCGGATGGCAAATTGTACACGCGCTCAAACAAACGCGGCGATATTGCAGGAGTTCTGCAAACCTTCTTCGCACATGGTGCAGTCGAAGAAATCCTCATCGATACCCATCCGCACATTGGTACCAACAAATTACCGGGCATCATCGTTGCCATGCGCGAAACCATCCTGCATTGTGGAGGCGAAGTGCATTTCGAAACACGAATCGACGACATCGAAATCAATTCGGGTAAAATCACTTCAATTACAACAGCTAAAGGCGAACATATCGCGGTTAAAGCGTTAATTCTGGCTACAGGGCATTCGGCCAGAGATATTTACCGCATGCTGCATCGAAAAAATGTACTGCTCGAATTCAAACCTTTTGCACTGGGCGTGCGCGTCGAACATCCTCAAGCGCTCATCGATAGCATCCAATACCATTGCGACTCGCGTGGCGAATTTCTGCCGCCTGCTTACTATGCACTGGTGCAACAGGTAAATCAACGCGGAGTTTATTCGTTTTGCATGTGTCCGGGTGGTATTATTGCGCCCTGTGCAACCGCTCCCGGCGAGGTCGTTACCAACGGTTGGTCGCCTTCAAAACGCAATAATCCCTTTGCCAATTCGGGAATTGTGGTAGAGATTAAACCCGAAGATTTAAAAGATTTCAGCGAATTTGGGCCACTTGCCGGAATGGAGTTTCAGCATATGGTCGAAAAACGGGCCTGGGAGGCTGGAGGAAAACTGCAAAGTGCTCCGGCCCAGCGCATGGTCGATTTCTGCTCACATAAGCTTTCTTCCAGTTTGCCCGAGAGTTCATATCAGCCTGGAATTGTGAGCGCAAATTTGCATGATGTCTTGCCGCATGCTGTTTCTCAGCGTTTGGCTCTGGCATTTCGGGAATTTGGGAAAAAGATGCATGGCTATTTCACCAACGAAGCGGTATTGCATGCAACCGAATCGCGCACATCTACCCCCGTTCGCATTCCGCGCGATCCCGAAACACTCATGCATGTGCAGGTAAGCGGATTATTTCCCTCGGGCGAAGGTGCCGGTTATGCGGGTGGCATTGTATCGGCGGCCATGGACGGGCAACGGTGTGCAATTGCCGTGCACCGGTATCTGGATGCATAAAATTTCAGATAAGCAAAACAAACCAAGGAAAAAACATGTTGCTTTTGCAGGGATTAATCTATAAATTAGCAACAATTTCGAAGTAAATTGGCCGTAGAAACGATAAATAAAGATCGAATTGTACTTGAACTCGTTCAGGACAATCCCTTGTTGGCGTCCGTGGTGGATCGGTTCGGTATTCCGTATTCGCGGTGGACGCTATCTTTGGAAAAGGCTTCGGAAGAATTCGATGTTAATTTGCCACTTCTGCTCGAGATTCTGAAAGCATTTGCCGACAGCAATTATTTTCCGGCCGACGAATTGCGTAAAATGCCACTACAGTCGATCATCGAATACCTCATTAAAACGCATGTTTACTATATCAATTCGAGGTTGCCGCGCATCGAGCAGTTTATTGCTATGCTCATCGATCACTATGGTCGTTTCGATTTACAGTTGTACCAGCTAAAAGATTATTTCGAAGATTACAATCACGATATGCTTGCACACATTTGTATTGAGGAGCGAGAGTTGTTTCCTTACGTACTTCGTTTAATCCGAGCCAAAGAAAGTGTGCCTGTAAAGACGTTTGATTTGTATAATCTTTTGGAAAAAAATGCAATCTCGAATTTCAAAAGCGAACATCATGATGTTGAACACGATTTAGGTGAAATTAGGAGGCGATTAAACAATTACTCAGAAACCCATCATCATAAAATTCAGGTTTCAACATTATTCTATGAACTTCGCTTGTTTGAAATAGATTTATTGACACACGGCAAGGTAGAATCCGAAATACTCATTCCGCGTGCCGAAGAAATCGAAGATGCTCTTAAACGCAACCTTTTGCGCAGAGCAATGTTAACTTAAAAAAATCATTCTTATGTTGAAGAAAGACATTGAAAAAGCCTTGAATGAACAAATTTCAATTGAAGGTTCTGCTTCATTTTTATATTTATCGTTAGCCTCTTGGTGCGACACGAAAGGCTTTGAAGGTTCTGCGGCATTCCTCTACCAACAATCAGATGAAGAACGGATGCACATGCTGAGGTTGTTTCATTACATCAACAATTCCGGAGGATTTGCAGTTGCTCCGGAAATAAAGAAGCAAAATCTCAAGATTAGCAATCTTGCCGATGTGTTTAGATTGGTGTACAAGAGTGAAATGAAAGTTACCGAATCGGTAAACGATATGGTTGATTTATGCTCGCGGCAAAAAGATTTTTCTACGTTAAATTTTATCCAGTGGTATGTTTCAGAGCAATATGAAGAAGAAGTGCTCATGAAATCGATTATCGATAAAATTGAACTCGTGGGTGATGATGGCAAAGGTTTGTTTATGATCGATCAGTATATCAAAACAATTCGTAAACAACCTGCGGCAAATCCCGCTGCAGCCGAAGGCGACGCTTAATTTAGTTCACATTTAAAAACCGATTTTGCAGATTTTTCGAATTTCTGCGCTGTTTATATTCGCATCAACGGCTGTATGATTTGTTTGATTTCGAAACCAGGTCAATTGTCGTTTTGCATACCTGCGTGTTGCTTGTTGAATTTGATCAAGGCAATCTTTTTTGCTGATTTTACCTTCAAGCATTGCGAATATCTCAGGATACCCAAGCGTTTGTAATGCTTTTAGTGCGCGGTGTTCTTTTAGTGCTTCGGCTTCTTCGATCCAGCCACCATTCAACATTTTACCGGCCCGCTCGTTGATACGCCTGTATAACATTTCGCGTTCCAATTCAGGCATCAAATACACCACATTAAAGGGATTTTCTTGCCTCTGCCCTTTTCGCAATTCAGAATATTTTACTCCCGTTGTTTCGATTAATTCCAAGGCTCTCAGCACACGGGCTTTGTTGGCTAAATCAACTTCCTTGGCATATTCCGGATCGCGTTGTTTCAATTCTTCCTGCAAACTATTCAATCCTTCCGTTTCGAGGCGCTGATTGATATGATTGCGAATTGCATCAGGCACTTCGGGCAAAACATCTATGCCATCAATAAGCGATTTGATGTACAATCCTGTTCCACCTGCAAGAACCTGTATAGGATTTTTGAGAAACAATTCGTCCAAGATTTTTCGGGCATCATTTGCAAACCTCCCCGCATTGTAATGTTGGTGTATGCTCACGCTTCCAACTAAATGATGAGGCACTTTCAGAAGTTCTTCCTCTGTTGGAGCCGCGCTCCCAATGGGCAGTTCGCGGTATACCTGACGCGAGTCGGCAGAAATAATTTCAGCGCCAAATTCACTCGCAATACGAATCGCCAGCTCTGTTTTTCCGGAAGCTGTTGGTCCGCATACAACTACCAGCAAGGGTTTCATAGCTTATTCGTCGTAATCGCCGCCGTAACCGCCACGACCTCCTCCACTGCCATATTCGTCGTCTTCGCCGTTCCCGTATTCATCATCATCGTCGCCAAAACCGCCGTATTCATCGTCTTCATCCTGTCCCGATGCTTCATCGCCGCCGGTTTCAATCGTATTGTTGAATTCCTCCGCCAATTTCGCAATTTCGGTGTCTGTTTCCAGATCCAAATCGCCCGGAAGTTCCAGATCTTCGCCTTCACTTCCTTCAGCGCCCTCCGCGAGTTCTTCGCCTTCGTCTGCAGGCAATTTCACATCGTCGTCGTCATCCATGGACATCGATGCCAGCAAGCGGCTCAACTCATCTTCTTCCTCATTTTTAACGCGTGGCTTGCGTCCGCGTCCATCGGGCTCGGTGCGTTCACGGGTAGGAATAATCAATGTTTCTTTATACTGCACCGGCGGCAATCCGGCCTGCGCTGCAAGTTTTGGATAAACTGCTCGGTATTCGCCATCGGCCATAATGCGAATCAGCTCGATGTTGAAGTTCCATTTGGCTTCCTCGTCGTACGTAAAAAGAAATTTCTGATGCGGATCGTCGATATGCTCCACCAGTTCAGTCTTGCGTAATGGCGATTCGGCTTCACCGGTTATTTCGCCAATCACCGCTCCCTTGCGCCAATTGTGGTCGGCCAGCCAAAACGTTCCTTTGTGCTTTTGGTCGAACCCTACCGATTTCAGGAGTTCGTTGTATAAATCGGCAAAGGTATGCTCGGCTTTAAAGTCGATATCGCGCTGAATATCATCGTAGTCGTCGAATGTAATGCGGAAACGGAGTATGCTCATAGCGGTTCAGTATCAGAGATGGATGTTTCGAGGCGCTTCTGCAGTGTTAGTCCTAGTTTCTCGCCTTCGTTCAACATAAATGCGTAAGCGGCAACAAACTCGTTGGGGATAATGCCATCGAGAATGGCCTCGCGAATGGCTGTTTTGATAATCCCAATTTCTTTGCCCGGTTTGATGCCGAAACTTATCATAATATCGTTGCCCGAAACCGGAGGTTGCCAATTGCGAATGCGATCTTTATCCTCGATTTCTTTGAGTTTAATTTTTACAAGTTCAAAGTTAGCCAAATATCGCTTTACCTTTTCTTTGTTTTTGGATGTGATATCGGCCTGGCACAACAACATCAAGTCGTCGATGTCTTCGCCTGCTTCAAAGAGCAACCTGCGCACCGCCGAGTCGCTCACTTCTTCCTTGCTCAGTACGAGTGGTCGTTAATGAAGCAGCACCAATTTCTGAACGTATTTCATCTTGTCGTTCAGCGGCAATTTCAGCTTCCTGAATATTTCCGGGACCATGCGAGCGCCCTTGTCTTCGTGCCCGTGGAATGTCCAGCCATGCCCAACTTCGAATTTTTTCGTCGCCGGCTTGGCGATGTCGTGCAAGATGGCCGACCAGCGCAACCACAAATTATCGGTCGTGCGGCTTAAATTATCGAGTACCTGTAGCGTGTGGAAGAAATTATCTTTGTGCGCTTTGCCTTGTATTACATCCACGCCGTGCAGGTTTGCCATTTCGGGGAAGATGAGTTCGAGCAATCCGGTTTCGAACAAAAGTTTAAAGCCAATAGAGGGTTTTTCGGCAAGGATAATTTTATTCAGTTCTTCAGCAATGCGCTCTTGCGAAACGATTTTAATGCGTTCGCGGTTTCTGCTGATGGCTTTCAGTGATTCAGCTTCTATGCTGAAGTTGAGTTGTGTAGCAAAGCGGATGGCCCGCATCATGCGCAGCGGATCGTCGGAATAGGTTTGATCGGGTGCCAACGGTGTGCGCAATATGCCTTGCTCGAGGTCCTGCAATCCACCAAAGGGATCGATGACCGTTTCGCTCAGCGGATAAAGTTCAAATGCCAGCGCATTGATGGTAAAATCGCGCCGCGCCTGATCCTCTTCCAATGTTCCATTCTCCACAAGGGGTTTCCG
>JBKCFX010000347.1:0-3109 GCA_046303595.1 Bacteroidia bacterium | reverse complement strand
GTATTGCATTTCTTCCGGCCTTCAAAGCCGGCATGTCGGTAAATGCGCTATTCTCCCTGCTCTACTCGCTGTTCATGTACTTTTACCTTTTTGTGCTCGACACCGGCTTTCGAACCCGTTTTGTAAATCAACGTGTAGCCGATATGGTAAACGAAAAAACCGCTCCGGAAGCCATCGAGGCCTGGAAACAAAGCACCTCTGCATTCCCTTTCGAAATGATGTGGATGCTCTTTACGTTTGTTGGCGTGCTGGTAATCGGAACGTTTTATGCGGCCATGACCGCACGGATGATGGCGCGGAAGTATCCGGTGTTATCTGTTAAGGCCAAGAAGTAAAGACAACTCCTCAAACTTAATTCCGTCAAAATTCCCCGAGGTCATCATGAGCAATGTGGTGTCGTTCCAATTAATTTCCTGAAGGCGTTGCAGCAATTCCTGCGAATTATCGAACACCCGCACATTGCTTGTCCCGAATGCTGCAAGCACCTGCTCTTTTGTTATGACCTCGAGCTTTTTGTGCTGCACCGTGTACGGATTAAAATACACAAAAGCCTCATCGGCATCGCCCATCGAACCGTTGTACTCCTCCAGAAATTTTGCATTCAAACTGCTGAAGGTGTGTAACTCCATGCAGGCAATAAGGCGGTTTTGCGGAAACTGCTCGCGCACCGCTTCGGTCGTAGCTTTAAGTTTGGATGGCGAATGTGCAAAATCTTTGTAAATGCGCGTTCGTTCGTTCTGAAACACGGGCTCCAGCCGCCGTGCTGCACCTTCGAAACTGCCAATGGCGCTGTAAAACTTTTCGTCCGACAGGCCCAAACACCTGCACACTTCCAAGGCACCCGAAACATTCTGCAAATTATGCTTCCCGAAAATCTGCAGCGGCACTTCGCCCTGCGACGTTTGCAAACACGTAACGCCGTTACGAATGGTATGCGGATGCGTTGCGTAAGGCACCAATTTCAAATCGCTCCGCGCCGCTTTGGCAATCTTTGCGAGTTCGGGATCACCTTCGTAATAGACCAAGGTTCCACCCTGCTCTATCTTCTCGGTAAACAAACGAAACTGCTCCACATAACTTTCGAACGTTGGGAAAACATTGATGTGATCCCAGGCAATTCCGCTAATGAGCGCCACATGCGGATGGTACAAATGAAACTTAGGAACACGCTCAATGGGCGATGCCAAGTATTCATCGCCCTCCAACACAATACGCGGCACATCGGGTGTGAGCCGTACCATCGTATCAAAGCCTTTGAGTTGGGCCCCCACCAGGTAATCGCAATCGAGTTTACCTTGACTCATAGCGTGCAACACCATGGCAGTAATGCTGGTCTTCCCATGGCTGCCGCCAATAACAGCTCGGGTTTTATCGCGACTCTCCTGATAAATGTAACCCGGATACGAATAAATCTTTAATCCCAATTCTTGCGCTCGTAACAACTCAGGATTATCAACACGAGCATGCATACCCAGAATAATTGCGTCGAACGAAGCATCGATTTTCTCAGGAAACCAGCCATCGGCTTTCGGCAAAAGACCTTCGCGCTGCAAACGGGTGCGCGAGGGTTCGAAAATTTCGTCGTCCGATCCGCTAACAACATGCCCGGCGCGGTGCAGAGCTATTGCTAAATTGTGCATGGCACTTCCGCCAATTGCAATGAGATGAATCTTCATCTTTAAAATTTTACGGTAAATTTATGCCCGCAAGGTGTATCCGTGTTCCGAAGTTCGGAAACTTGTCAACATGCACCTGTAAGTACTGTTTATGAAACTCTCTGTAATCCATGCCGGCAATTTTAAGCTCGATGGCGGCGCCATGTTCGGCGTTGTACCCAAATCGATGTGGCATCCGCTGTATCCGTCCGACGAAAACAATATGATTCCGATGGCCATGCGCTGTTTGCTAGTTGAGGATGGAAACCGATTGATTTTAATTGATGCAGGCATGGGCACAAAACAAAACGAAAAATTTTTCGGGCATTATTTCCTACACGGCAACCATAGCCTCGATGCCTCACTAAAAGCAGCAGGGTATCACCGCGATGAGATTACCGATGTTATTCTCACGCACCTGCATTTCGACCACTGCGGCGGTGCGGTAGAATGGAACGAGGCGCGCTCGGGTTATCGCCCTGCATTTAAAAACGCGCGTTTCTGGAGCAATAACGAACCCTGGGAATGGGCTGTACATCCAAACGGGCGCGAAAAAGCGTCGTTTCTTAAGGAAAACATTTTACCCTTGGAAGAATCGGGACAGCTATCATTTTTGGAGGGCGATAAGCTGTCAGAACATTTCGAAATTATTCGGGTATCGGGACATACAGAATCGATGATGTTGCCGTTAATTCAGTACAAAGGCAAAAAGATTTTGTATGCCGCCGATCTGTTGCCAACACCGGTTCATATTCCAACACCCTGGGTGATGGCATACGATACGCGTCCGTTGCTCACACTGGAAGAAAAGCCGCGTATTTTGAAGCAGGCTGCAGAAGAGAACTGGATTTTATTTTTCGAACACGATACATCTATCGAATGCGCAAGTCTCGAACAAACAGAGAAAGGCATACGGCACGCCGCCTCGTTCTCTTTGTCGGAAATTTAGTTTTCACCCTTTTTCACGCGAACGGGCAAGCTTTGTTGCAGGTAGGGAATCCTCCATATACGCTGCAGGAAGTGGTACAGCCATTTGCGCGCATTGATGGCGTAGATTCGGTGGTGGTTTTAGGGCGTAGGCATATTGCGGTAAGGAAATCGGGCGAGGGGGTTTTTCGCCTTTACACCTCACAATTGCGTATGGTTTCATCGGTTCCGGTAAGCGAAATAATCGCCGGTGACAATGGCTTGCTTTCGTTTTGTTTTGATGGGAAATGGGGCCTTGCCGATACCTCGGGACGCGTATTGATTAAGCCACGTTTCGATGATGCGGGCGCGTTTCGCGAAGGGCTGATTGCTTTTAGGGATGGTTCGTGCTGGGGATTTATGACGCGTGGAGGCAAATGGCAAATCAAGCCGAAGTTTAACTGCGAGATCGAGAATTTCAGACCGGAGTTTAATGGCGGATTTGCTGTAGTTTACGATGCCGGTGCGGGCGGATGGCGCTATATTTC
>JBKCFX010000346.1:0-5173 GCA_046303595.1 Bacteroidia bacterium | reverse complement strand
AGTTTACTGTATTTCTGAAACGTGTAAACCGCCGTGTTTCGAGCAATGACGAATCCGTAATGCCCATCTAGGAGGCCTAAACGAAGCACATAATCTCTGAAAAAAGCAAATGGTGGCCGAATGTAAAGATTGAAAAATGTTGCCCTTCTCCCCTTTTCGAGATAGGCCTTAGCAGCGAGCGTAGCGAAATAATCTAACTTTCTGATGTGTTCCTCAACAGTAGAATAGGGATAATGCAAAAGATCTCCAGACAGGTGAACAGCCTTGCCGCCGTCTAACAATTCGGCCTTATCATGCGGATTTATGCCTTTCCAACGCGTAAGATGTCGGTTAAACAGACGCATTTTCACATCGGGGTACCAACTTCCGTGACGAATCCATTTTCCACAGTAATTGCTTAGACGATTGAATTTATAGGCTGCGGCTGGATTCGAAAAATCGATCTCTTTAATGGCATTTCGGAGCTCATCAGAAAGTGCTTCGTCGGCATCAAGAGAAATCACAAAGTCGTTTTTCGCCTGATCAAGTGCATAATTCTTCTGTTGAATATGGCCCTCAAAAGGATGCTCAATAAAGCGAACTTTCGAAAATTCAGAACAGATCTCCTTTGTTTTATCCTTAGAAATAGAATCAACGATAACTATTTCACTAACCAATTCATGCAACGAATTAATGCAGCGCCGAATATTCTGCTCTTCGTTGTAGGTTATAATTACAGCGCTTAAAGGCAACATGGTTTTGTAAAAAAACACGCAAAATGCCGACTAAGCGAAGTTTAGCCGGCATTTTCGATGCATTAGAGCGTTAACTTAACAATTCAATTATTTTTTCAATCCCCTTATTGAAATTTGTGATTTGATTTGCATCGAGTTTCCGAGAAGATAAATTGGTAGAAGACTCTCGCAACACCTCAATAAATGAACTTATATTAACATTGTTGTTCTCCAACAAATTTCTAACAACCGCTTTGGTGTTAAGTTCCTTGCTTTCATCGTAGAGATTGATGATTTTTCGAAGAAGCGTTACCTCAGCTTCCATAGAACCTGAAGTGCTGTACGAGGATGTAGGACCTCCAGGAATACTTAATTTTCTATCCAAGGTATCCGATTCCCCGTTGATGTATCGAATGAAATCATTTAGTTCGATATCGAAAATTTTAGCCAGGTCGGCTAGCCTATTCAAACTTAACTTCGTAACGCCCCGTTCAATTTTAGAATATGCACCAACTGTTATATCCAATGACTTGGCCACATTCTCCTGACTCATCCCTTTCGAAACTCGAATAAGACGTAATCTTTCTGCTTGCTTTTTCATATTTAAAATATATTGGTTTGAATGAACCTCAAAGGTACAAACTTTAACCGAGCGATTCGGTATAGCTACCAAACTTTTTTTACTATTTATGATTGTGCTTAAGTTTGATTATGTACTTAAATTACAATTAACGATTTGAAATTACAGCAATACATTAGTTTGTTGTAGCTAAGCCTGAGTCACACAAAATTATTGTATTCACAAGTGTAAGATTATAAATCTACGCCTTCAAGAGCTTTTACAAAAGAATGACATTCGTTTTCGGCCCTTGTCCCGTATCTTTACAGCCGAAAGGCATGTTAAAAGACTTTAAACTACTTGCATTCACGCACCACGATGCTGAACTTGGGCTTCTGGGTAAATTGCATATTTCTCCCGATTCACTGCCTTTTTCATTGCCTCAACTCAAGCAATCGCTGAATGTTGATGAATTGCTTTATCTGAGCACTTGCAACAGAGTTGAATTGATTATGGTATGTGAAGCTGAAATAAATTCGGAATTTATTTCCAAGATAATTCAGCTTATTAATCCGAACCTGGAATTTGACGAGCGCCGGTTACTTGAACAAAATGCACGTTATTTCATAGGTAACGACGCCATCCAACATTGTTTCCGAGTGGCAGCTTCGCTCGATTCGCTTGTGGTAGGTGAGCGTGAAATTATCACCCAATTTCGCAAAGCATACGAAATCTGCCGCGAAATTGGAATCACGGGCGATTTTATCCGCCTTCTCGTTAAAGCCACCATTGAAACTGCAAAACGCGTTTACACCGAAACTGGAGTATCGCGTAATCCTGTGTCTGTTGTATCTCTTGCCTACAGAAAACTTCGGGCGCTTAATGTGCGCAAGGACGCCAGGATACTGGTTATCGGGGCAGGACAAACAAATGTTAACCTCTGTAAATTTCTGAAGAAACATGGGTTCGAACGATTCACCGTTTTTAACCGCAGTGAAGCAAATGGTTTGAATTTGGCTGAAATGTTAAAGGCAGAATTTTTCACGCTTGATGCATTGTCTACCTTCACAGGCGGATTTGATGTATTGGTTTGCTGTACTGCGGCGGCTGATCACATTGTAGACCCTGAACTTTACACGAAACTTCTGCAAGGCGATGCAAGCAAGAAAGTTGTAATTGATTTGGCCGTTCCGGCAGATGTCGACCCAACAATTTACCAACGTTTTCAGGTTGCCCCAATTCTCGTTGAATCGCTCAGAGAAATCGCTGAAGAAAATCTGGAACTTCGTCGCAATGAGCTCAATCAATGCAACGAAATTCTCCTTGAACATGTCGAAGCATTTGGCCAAACCTACCGCCATAGGCAGGTTGAACGCGCCATGCAGGATATCCCTAAAATGGTGCGCAAAATCCGCAGCGATGCCACCGAAACGGTTTTTGCTCGCGAACTCAATCAACTTGACCAACAGAGCCGGGCAATACTCGAAGATGTAATCAATTATATGGAGAAAAAGTACATCTCCGGCCCAATCAAACTCGCAAAGGAAATTCTCCTTGAAAAATCCTGATTTGTTGTGGTAAACGATATTGTAATCGGATCGCGGGGAAGCGATTTGGCTCTATGGCAGGCGCAGTTTACGCAACTTCAGATCGAAAAACTCGGCTATTCGGTTGGGATAAAGATTATTAAAACACAGGGCGATCAAATTCAGCATCTTTCTTTCGACAAGATGGAAGGAAAAGGCTTTTTCACCAAAGAACTAGAGGAAGCTTTGCTCAACGGGACCATCGACTTGGCTGTACATTCGCACAAAGATTTACCCACAACATCTCCGCAAGGGCTTGCAATAGCGGGTGTTTCGTACCGCGAAGACTGCTCCGAAACCCTGCTCATTCGTCGCGACAAAGTAAGCCGTGGACATACTTTTGATCTCGCGCCGAACGCACATGTCGGAACTTCTTCGCATCGTCGCAAATCGCAATTGCTCTACAATCGTCCCGATTTGGAGATCAGTGATTTACGCGGCAATGTGCCTACCCGCATTCAGAAATTGCGCGATGGGCAGTACGACGCTATAATGCTTGCTACTGCGGGAATAAAGCGCCTTGAATTGGATTTAAGCGATTTGCACCAGATTCAACTTCCTCCTCATAAATTTGTTCCGGCTCCTGCTCAGGGTGTATTGGCATACCAAGTTCGCGAAAACGACGTCCGCATGCGTGCCCTAATAAAGCGTATCAACAACGCTGGTGTTCAGCAAGCCATAGCAGCAGAACGCATCATCTTAAATAAGCTCGATGGAGGATGCCTGCTTCCCCTTGGCGCATACTGCGAACCCCGAAATCACGACTATCGTCTGTGGGTATCGCTGCAAACCGAAACCGGCATGCGCCGCATGTTTCTGCAAGGGAAAAACCCTCAGCTGATGGCACAGAAGGCCCTCATTCAACTCACCGCTCCGCAACTTGGAACCGTTTTCATCTCGCGCGAGCCGGAGGATGCGAAGGTATTTATTGAACTGGTTCGGGCTGCAGGCTACACAGTCGTTGCCCAAAACCCCGTAAGCTATCAAACCATCGATCTGAAAGAGCTGCCATCATTTGATTGGATTTTCTTTTCGAGCATTCGTGCCGTTGATCATTTTCTTTTACAACATTCAATTCCAGATGCGGCCCAAATTGGGGTGCTAGGATCAGGAACCGCTGCAGCACTTCAGAAAAAAGGCTACACGCCCAACTTTACCGGGAGCGATGGAAATACGCGTCAGACGGGAACTGAATTTGCCAGCATTGTTGCAGGCCAAACTGTATTTTTTCCGGTAGCATCTGAAGGATTGCGCAGCATTCAGCGCGAGGTCGAAAACCAAGCGATTCTAATTGAGCGCCCTGTTTATCAGACTGTTTCAGATCCCGGATTCACTGCTCCAATTGCAGATATATTGGTTTTTACAAGTCCATCTTGTGTGCAGGCATTTGCTGCTTCGGGTGCGCAATTTAGCGGCAGGTGCATAGCCATCGGACGAACCACCGCCGAGGCGTTGCATGCATGCGGAGTTCAAAAAGTAATTCAACCTCCATTCACAACAGAGGAATCGCTTGCCGATACGGTTTGCGGACTTTAATCTTCTAAAAAACTCAATGCCATCGCTGCCATCGCTGCAGTTCCAGTTACTATGGCACGTTCATCGATATCGAACGTCGAAGTATGCAATCCGGATGTGAATTTCCCATCATCGCCAGCAGTTCCCAATCGGAAAAAACAAGCCGGAATTTCCTGGGCGAACCATGCAAAATCTTCCGACGTCATGCGCATTTCAAGATAATGTACATTGTCTTCACCGAATGCTTGTTCTGCAATGGAGCGCGCTTTTTCAGTAACTCGTTCATCATTTACCAAAACAGGGTACCCTTTTTCGATGCGCGTCTCGATGGTAACTCCGTACATTTCGCCGCAATTCTTCGCAATGGTATGGATGTGATTATGCGCCGCTTCGCGCCAGCTTTCATCCATGGTACGAAACGTTCCATCCAGCTCTACTTTGTCGGGAATTACATTCGTGGCACCATTTGCAATAACTTTCCCAATCGACAATACCGTTGGAATACCCGGGGGAGCCAAGCGGCTGCAGATGGTTTGCAGTGCAGTAATAAAATGGGCCGCAGCCACAATAGGATCTTTCACCTGATGAGGCATTGCTGCGTGTCCACCTTTCCCTTTTACCGTAAAATAAAGTTCATCGGCAGAAGCCATGTACATACCCGATTTGAATCCCAGTTTTCCCGCCGGAAGTGATGGGAAGACATGCAAGGCGAGTAAGGCATCGGGTTTCTGTTGAGCGAAAAGTCCGGCTTCGAGCATTAGCTTGGCTCCACCCGGAAGCTTTTGTTAGGCCGGGTGAAA
>JBKCFX010000345.1:0-13430 GCA_046303595.1 Bacteroidia bacterium | reverse complement strand
GTTCGTTCTTCGATAGCAGTATCCAAATCAATAAAGCGAATGCCAAGGCGCGCTGCGAGCTTTTTCCCTACCGTAGATTTTCCGCTTCCGGGCATACCGCAAAGGAAAATGGGAGTTTTCATTTGGCAATGTGTTTTTTTTCTATTTTTGCCGTCCCTGCCCAGGTGGTGAAATTGGTAGACACGCTACTTTGAGGGGGTAGTGAGCTCAGCTTGTGCAAGTTCGAGTCTTGTCCTGGGCACGATAGAAAAACAGTCGGTTATTCGCCGGCTGTTTTTGTTTTTTCGTACTCCTCGTTCAAGTGCTTCACCATGTCGGCGGTAATATCGAGCGCAGGATTGGTGTACCAGATTTGTCCGCCCGGCATGTACGAAACCACGTAGGTAAAAGCGTTTTTCTTGGCGTAATCTTTCAGGAAATTCTCAACGTTTGTGAAAATCTGCTTGTTCACGCCAGCTTCTTTTTCGGCCAACTGAGCGCTCAAACTTTGCTCAAGCTGCATGAGTTCCTGCTCCTTCTGCCCCAGTTTTTTCGCGCGCGATTCACGTTCGGTGATGGTTAAGAATTCGGCGCGTTGCTGGAACTCGCTAACATCGGCCTGAAATTTCTTCTGTTCTGCAATGAGGCGGTCTTCGGCTTGTTTCATTTCGGCTTCCATCTTTTCTTTTTCTACGGTAAACATCGCATACTGTGTACGAATCGAATCGGAATTGAAATAGGCAATGCGCAAATCTGAACTTGCTTTGGCTACAGCCTCGGCAGTGTTTGTATTCGAAGTATCGCCCGAAAAATGAAGGGCAAAAAGCACAGCCACAGCCATGGTAAGTACTACGTTAAAAATCAGATTGATATTCTTCATAAGTCAAATTTGGGCAAATATAGCTTAATATTCGCCCGAAATCTGATACTATTGTGCATGGAAAATAAGCAGATTAGAAACGTAAAAGCCTTGCTGTATGCGCAGCAATTCGCGATGGGGAAAATCCATGTTCGCCAGCCCTTTCCATCTCATTTTATCGAATACCCCGACCCGTTTATCTTGCTGCATCATGCGGTTATCGACATTCATCCCGATGCCGATTTGCGCAACGAAGGCGTAGGTCCGCATCCGCACCGAGGTTTTTCGCCCGTTACGTTTATCTTCGATGGTGCTGTTCACCACCGCGATAGTTTGGGCAATTCTTCAATCATCGAAAAAGGCGGGGTGCAATGGATCAATGCAGGTCGCGGCATCATGCACAGCGAACGTCCACCCGAAAACATCCATGCCATTGGAAGCCGACAGGAAATCATCCAGCTTTGGGTGAACACGCCTGCAAAAGGCAAAATGAAGCCGGCCGAGTACCATCCGTATGCTGCGCATCAGATTCCACAGGTTCAAAACGATGATGGGAAATGCACAATCGCGGTAGCAGCAGGCGAAATAATGGGGACAAAAGGCCCTATTCAGCAAACGTTTCCGCTTAACGCCGCTTTTGTTTACGGACATTTAGGCGGAAAATTAACCTGTGAATTTCCTGCAGTGCAAAACGTTGTACTTTATGTGCTCGATGGAGAAATCGAAATTCCCGGATATGGTTTCGTAGAGAAACACAATGCCTTACTCTTCGATCATTCGGCCGAAGCCATTGAGGTTTTTTTCAAAAAAGAATGCAAAGCGCTATTGCTTTCCGGAGAGCCACTGAACGAGCCGATTGCGACACACGGCCCCTTTGTAATGAACACCCAAACCGAGATTATGGAAGCGATGCGCGATTTTCAAATGGGAAAAATGGGCGTACTCATCGAATAATTTCGTAAAAAATGCATCATATTAACCCATGATACATTAAATTTGAACTTTCGATTAAATAAAGGGTTACTAAACTTGTGATACATCGTCTACTTTTCTTTGTTTTTCTGGGAACTGCATTAAATGCGCAAGTAGTAATTAATGAGGTTTCAGCCTCAAATAGAACTGCTTTCGCCGATGGCTTCGGAGAATTCGAAGATTGGATTGAATTGTACAATCCCGGTCCTGGAATTGCAGATGTGAGCAATCATTTTTTAAGCGACAATCCGGCCTTACCCACAAAATGGCAAATTCCGGCAGGCACGACAATTCCCGCGGGTGGACATAGAACATTCTTCTGCTCGGGGCGCGATTTAACTGCAGGAGAATTGCATACCAATTTCAAGCTTACCCAAACTACTGGCGAAACCGTGTTGTTTTCCGATATCGGAGCCGCCCTCATCGACAGTTATGTGCTTCAACCAACCCTTGTAAACCAAAGCAGGGGGAGATACCCTGATGGAGGGGCATGGAAAATTTTACTGAACGCAACACCCGGAGCAACAAACTCTGCCAACGCTTTCGACGGCTACACTGCCAACCCCCAGATGAGCCTTGCCGCAGGAATTTACCCGGCTGCACAAACACTTAGTTTAACCAGCACCGATGCCGGGGTTACAATTCGGTATACGCTCGACGGATCAGAGCCTGGTCCAACAGCTCCGGCTTATGCTGCACCGCTAAACATTACAACAAGCACTGTGGTTAGGGCACGTTGCTATCCGCCTACCGGCAGCAGCCTCACTCCCGGTTTTATCGAAAATAACTCGTATTTCATCGGCATTAGTCATACGGTTCCCGTTGTTTCGTTAATCTCGGATGAATACAGCGATTTGTTCGGAAACAGTTCCTACGAAATAAAAACCGGTATTGAATACTTCGATGCTTCGGGAACATTTCAGTGGGAATCATACGGCGAGGCCGATCCGCATGGAAACGACAGTTGGGCCTATCCGCAGAAAGGGGTCGATTTTGTAGTACGCGATCAGTATGGGTACGACAATGAGATTGAATACCAAATTTTCCCGACTAAACCGCGCCAGGAATTTCAACGAAGTATGTTTAAGGCGGGTGCTTCCGATAATTATCCATTCAGTGGAGCGCCTAATCCCAACTGCCATTTGCGCGACGCCTTTGTGCAAACACTTGCAGAAAAAGCGCACATGCACGTCGATTACCGCGCCAATGACCACTGCGTTGTTTACATCAATGGAGAATACTGGGGTGTTTACGAAATTCGCGAAAAGGTAAACGATCCCGATTACACCGATTATTATTGGGGGCAGGAAGAAGAAGACCTCGATTTCCTTTCGTATTGGGGAGGTTTGAATGTACGCTATGGTTCGCCCGACGATTGGAACGATCTGTATGCCTATATTATGGCAAACGACTTATCGGTTCAGGCCAATTACGATGCTGTTGCAGCACGATTGGACATTGCCTCTGCAATTGATTACATGATTATCAATACCTGGAGTGTAAACAGCGATTGGATTAGTTGGAACACCATGTGGTGGCGTGGACGCGGAACGCCAAATGTTAAATGGAAATATGCGCTATGGGATATGGACAATACGTTCAATCTCGGACAGAATTTCTCGGGATGGGACGATATGGGGTTTACTGCCGATCCATGTGATTTGGAAAACAACTTCAGCACTGCTGGTCCCAATATGGGGCATATGAATGTATTTGCCCGATTGATGAATAATGTCGATTTCAAGACACGTTTCGTAAATCGCTATGCCGAAATGACAAGTACATACCTGCATTGCGATGTCGCCATTCCACACCTCGACAGCATTGCCAATCACATAGCACCTGAGATGCCCGGACAAATTGCGCGCTGGGGCGGAACTTATGCCGAATGGCAATCGAATTTGGATTACTTGCGCAATCAAATCAACGGACGTTGCGATTACATTGTAGAAAATGGTGTTGTGGATTGCTACGAAGTGAATGGCCCCTGGAGAATGGCATTCAATGTTGTTCCGGCCGGAGCTGGAACGGTTCGTTTCAATGAATTGCAGGTCCCCGAATATCCATGGGCCGGCGATTATTTTGGAGGTGTGGACGGAGAGATTGAAGCAACAGTTGCGAATCCGTTGTATGAATTCGATTACTGGGAAGTGATCAATACCACTACATTAACTGCCGATACCACCGAAGCGCTGAATTCGTTCATGATTACTGCCTCCGATAGCATTATTGCCCATTTCCGATTGATAGAGCAGCATCCGATTGTAATTCTCGTTGATCCTCCCGGTACAGGAACAGTTTCCATAAATGGGATAACGCCTGCAACTTACCCGTTTGAGCAAGTATATCCGCAGGATTTTAGTATTTCGCTCTCTGCAACACCGGCTTTGAATTACGAATTTGTGGCCTATACCGATAACTTCCATCTGGGGAATCCCGATTCGCTGCAACCCGACTTAACATTTCAGGTCGATACGCCCGATACGATTGTTGCGCATTTCAAACCCATTCAAACGTGGTTTATAACCTATATCGTTGATCCGGTTTTTTCAGGAAAAATTAAGGTTAATGGGACGATGATCGATGGCTATCCTGTTACGAGAGAGTATTTTCCCGGAGATGTAATTTCGACCGATGCCTTTGTAGTTGATAAATATTTATTCTCGCATTGGTCGTTAAATTATCATCAAATGGACCTTGACTCTAATCTTGTTGTAAACAGTTTTACCATCGATACGACCGATACGTTAATTGCACATTACAATTTGAGGGAAGTGGTTCCTCAAACCATTTACATTCCCAATAGTTTTACGCCCGATGGGGATGGAATTAATGATGAATTCCGAATATATTATTCAGAAACCATTGTTAAAGGCGAATTTGAAATTTACAATCGTAGGGGCGAATGTGTTTTCAGAACATTTTCGCTCGACTCAACATGGGATGGGCGTTTGAATGACAATGATATGCCCGATGGCGTCTATTATTACAAAATCAAATATTACCTCAGCGATTTGTATTTCGAATTTGCTGAAGGTAGGATAACTCTCTTTCGTTAATTTATGATTTTTTCAAACCGCATTTTGTGGGTTGCGTTATTGGCTTCTCTCTTTTTGAATACCGTGAACGCTCAGTTGCTTCTCAATGAATTATATGTAAACAGACCGGGCGCAGTTGGAAATGATGAGCCATACGAGTTTATTGAGCTTAAAGGAACTCCCGGAACAATCCTGAATAAATTGTATGTTGTTGCGTTCGAGAGCGATTCAGGTTCGGCCGGGAATGCCGATTTGGTCATACCCATTAACAATATCACATTGGGTGCAAATGGATTGCTTTTCATTGGAACTCAGCTTGGATATCCGAACATCAATCCCGAAACGGTCTTCATCGACACACTTATCTTTGGCCTACCTATTCTCGAAAACGGCAGCATCTCGTTTGCTGTCATTTTTAGCAATACTCCCATTTTGAAGGATGTTGATTACGACACCAATAACGATGGTGTTTTAGATCTTCCTCCCGGTGCGGTGGTTCAAGATGCGGTTGGCTGGACAAACGGAGAGTTAACGGCCTTAATCTACGGTGGGGTAATATTAACTCAGGCAGCCGGAACACCCGACGCAGCGGTTCGATTCTTCAACAACACTACACCGATTTCTCAGTCAGCTTGGTATAACGGAGATCTGGTAACGGCCACCGCCTTCGATGCACTTGAAACCAGCAGCAATTTTCCGGCTGGTGGTGGAATAACTCCAGGTGAGTACAATGTTCCCAACGATGGTCTTGGATTTCAAAATCACTTGGTGGCTATTCGTGCATTCCCAAATCCTTGCACCGATAAGCTATTCATAAAGGTGGCAAATGAATGGTCGAAGCTCATCTGGGATTTCACTTCTATTGATGGAAGATTCACAACTGCACGCGTTAATTCCGATGGTTCGCTCGATACTTCCGGCCTCCCGAATGGCTTGTATATCTTATCAGGAAAGTCAAATGAAATACTGTTAAGAGAGCAAATCCTTGTAGCGCATTAATTCCGAACACCGAAAATCGAAGACCCGATGCGCACGTGGGTACTCCCTTCTTTCATCGCAATGCGGTAATCGCCGCTCATGCCCATCGAAAGTATGCTCAATAGTGCCGAGTATTCTCGATTCAATTGGTCAAACAATTGCTTCAAGCCCCGAAATTCTGAATGAATCTGATTCTCGTCGGAAGTGAACGATGCCATGCCCATCAAGCCAAGAATTTGCACATGGGGGAAACGCTGAACTAAATCCGAATTGAATAATTCCAAAATTTCCTCCTGCAAAAATCCATGCTTGCTTTCTTCTGTAGCAATGTATGCCTGAATGAGGCAGGGAATTATGCGTTTGCATTTTTCGGCCTGCTTGTTTATTTCGGCAAGCAGTTCTAACGAATCAACCGAATGAATTAAGTGAATAAAAGGCGCAATGTACTTTACTTTGTTTCGTTGCAAAGTGCCGATCATGTGCCAGCGAATATCTTTTGGCAACTGCTCGTATTTCTCTGTTAGTTCTTGAACGCGGTTCTCACCAAAATCGCGCTGGCCGGCAGCATGTGCCTCCATCAGTGCTTGAGCAGGATAGGTCTTGCTCACGGCAACCAGCTCAACTCCGCTTTTGAGTGTATTTTTAATCTGTGCAAGGTTGCCGGCAATGCTCATTTCGAATCAATCTCAAGGTCGTAAATAACCAATCCGTTCAACAATTTGGGCTCAAACCAGGTTGTCTTTGGAGGCATGATGCGCGCTTCATCGCTAAATGAAAAAAACTGATCCATCTGCACCGGGAACAATGCAAATGCTGCCTGGTAATTGCCGCTGTCTACTTCCTGCTGCAAAGCCTTAATGCCTTTTAAGCCCGATGAAAAGCCGATACGCTGATCATTCCGCAAGTCCTCAATTCCAAAAAGCGTTGCCAATACCCTATCCGTTAACACATCCGCATCGAGCACATCGTTTTGCGGTGGCCCAAAATCCAATGCATACCAATGGCCTCGCACGTATAAACTCATGCATTGTTTTGATCGCGGAGTACGAGGAGTTTTTCCAATCAGTTTTACAGTGCACAGCTCTTCGAGCAATTTGGGCAACTTACCGATAATATCATCCGGAATTCCTTTTACGAGGCGGTTAAATTCCAGCAAACGAAGATCGTGGTCGGGAATCATAATACCCATAAAGCGTTTCGTAAGCGGAAATTGCTCGCCCATCTCGTCGGCAAGCAGAACCGATGAGGCAGAACGGTGATGTCCATCGGCCACATAAATTGAATCGATGCTATTGCAAACTTCCTGAAGTGTTTCGACTTGCTTGGCATCGGTAATTTTCCAGAGAATATGACGCTTTCCGCCCTGCTCGAAATTCGCAAACGGCTCCGAAAACAAGGTAAATTCCTGAAGTAAAAAATCGAGCGCGTTATTCGACTTGAATGTGAACATCACGGGCTCGGCATTGATGGCCACTACCTTTAAGTAATCTTTGAGTTTTGCTTCTTTGGCTTGAAGCGTTTGTTCATGTATTTTAATGCGCCCATCGCGGTAAGCCGATGCTTCGACCGTTGCCAAAATGCCGGTGTGGGAATATGTGCCCTGTATTTGTCGGTAGATGTAGAATGCCTCATCGGGTTCACGCTCTAGCGTTCCTGCTTGAACAAACTCATGAAATGTATTTCGCGATGCGCGTAGAAGTTCGTCGCCTTTTACCTGCGGGCCGTTGGGTGCTAAATCGGGACGAATAACCCGTAAAAAGCTGTCGGAGTTTGTATTCAAAATCGACCTCACTTCAGCAGTTGTATAGCTGTCGAATGGGCGAGAAACAACCTTTTCAACACAATCTTTACGCGGAACAACGCCGTGAAAGGGACGAATTAAACTCATTGCGCTGTTGCGTAATATGCAATGATGGTTTGTGCCAACTCTGCGGCAATGCGCTCCTGTGCCTCGGCTGTAGATGCGCCTATGTGCGGGCTTATGCTTATGCCGGGATGCACTAACAAATCAGCTCGAGGACTTGGTTCGTTTTCGAAAACATCAAGACCTGCAAAGGCTAGGTGTTTTGAATTCAGCGCTTCTAACAATGCATCCTCATCAATTACGCCACCACGTGCGGCATTCACCAAACCAGCGCCTTGCTTCATCAGTGCCAATTCATCTTTCCCCAATACCGCCTTTCCATTTATCTTTCCCGGAACATGCAAGGTAACAAAATCGCTTTGCTTGAGCAGTTCGTCCATTGCAACGGTCTGAATCGGGATTTCGATGCTTTGATTGGTTTGCGCAATTTGAATCTTAAGCACAACGTCTTTTAAGAATGGGTCGCTGGCAACGACCTTCATGCCCATACCAATGGCCATGCGAGCAACAGCCTGACCTATACGGCCAAATCCAATAATGCCAAGGGTTTTCCCTTGCAATTCAGTTCCTGTTGAATAACGCTTTTTTAGATCGTTAAATGCTTTAGTGCCATCAATACGCATCTGGTGATTCGAATCCTGCAGAAAGCGCACTCCACTGAACAAATGCGCCATAACGAGTTCGGCGACCGATTGCGAAGAGGCTGCCGGTGTATTAAACACTTTTATTCCCTTCGACTCGGCATGTTTGATATCGATGTTGTCCATGCCCACACCGGCGCGACCCAGCATGCGCAATTGCGGACATGCATCGATAATGTCGGCCGTTATTTTTGTTGCACTACGCACCAACACGACTTCATAGCCGCCCGATTGTATTCCGCTGGCAAGTGCATCCTGCGGAATTTTAGAGGTTTCGACATAAAATCCGGCTTGTTCCAGTGCATGTTTACCCGATGCATCAATGCCGTCGTTTGCAAGAATTTTAACCATAGATTAAGCTTGCTGTTTTTCAAAAGTTTGCATTACATCCACCAATACCTTCACACTTTCGAGGCTCAACGCATTGTACATCGAAGCGCGGTACCCACCAACCGAACGATGCCCGGCCAAGCCGCTAATGCCTGCTTGCTTAAGCAACTCATTGAATGCGGCTTCTTTCGAAGAATCCACCATCACAAAATTGGCGTTCATCCACGAACGGTCTTCAACGGCTACGGTTCCTGTAAATTGCGAATTCCGGTCGAGCTCGGTGTAGAAGAGCTCTGCCTTTGCACGATTGCGCGCTTCGATGGCTTCTACACCACCTAGATTATCGAGCCATTCGAGCGTTAGCATCGAGACATACACAGCAAAAACCGGAGGCGTATTGTACATCGATTCGCCTTCGACGTGTATTTTATAATTGAGCATGGTTGGCATGGTGCGTTGAATGCGATCGAGCATCGATTTTTTCAGAATCACCATCGTGGCGCCCGCAGGCCCCATGTTCTTTTGCACCCCGGCATAAATCAAATCGAACTGTGTAGCATCGAAGCGGTGCGAAAATATATCCGACGACATATCACAAATCAATGGAACAGGCGATTTCGGAAATTCGCGCATTTGCGTTCCGTAGATGGTATTGTTGGACGTGATGTGAAAATAATTGGCGTCTGTAGGTATATCGTATTGTTTTGGGATGTAGGAAAAATTCTTGTCTTCGGAACTTGCTACTACGATGGTTTCTCCGTAATGCTTGGCTTCTTTAACTGCGCGTGTTGCCCAAACGCCCGTGTTGAGGTAAGCCGCCTTTTTGTTTAGGAAATTATGAGGCACCATGGCAAATTGGGTTGATGCCCCGCCCTGAAGAAAAATAACCGCATACTCGTCGCCGAGGTTAAGTAGCTTTTTAACGAGCTGTTCGGCACGATCGAAAACGGCAATTACGTTTTTACCCCGGTGCGAAATTTCGAGCAACGAGAGTCCTGAATTTTCGAAGTTGAGGCAAGCCTCAGAGGCTTTTTGCAACACCTCTTTAGGTAGAATTGCCGGGCCTGCGCTAAAATTGTGAATCGACATAAAGCATTTGAATAGTGCCCAAAGGTAATAATTCAATGCCTTGTGATGTCGAAGAAACAAAAAACCCCGGATGACCGGGGCTTATGTTTATGTTATTCTTTGGTTTTCGTTTCGGCGAGTGCGTTTCCGCGTTCATCGAGTTGGATGGCGCCCGTTCTTATACCATCGTGGAAAGAAACAAGGTATGCCGGCGCTCCCTGCAAAGTAAAAAACGCCCAATCGCCTTCTTTTTTACCATTCACGTAATTGCCCTTTCCCGAAATGCTACCATTCGAATTGTAGTTTATCCAAACACCATCTTTTAGTCCTGATTTATAACTTCCAGACTCCTCAATATTTCCATTTATATCTACCCGAGCAAACGAATAGTTATTGGCATCGGAATAACTAAGTAATTGAATGCGTTCTCCAGACGGCAGTGTTTGTATCGACTGAGCGGACAAAAAAGCATTGGCACCAAAAAGCAAGATAATTGATAGGAAGGATTTCATAGCCGTAATTTTTTTAATTCCTACGGATAAAGTTAAGAAATGTTTTCACATTAAATGCACATTGGCTTAACATTAATTTAACATTGATGGCGCAAATTTTCGTAATGCGTACATAGTCAGTTAAATATAATTTAGTGCAGCGAGCGAATTTTGTTATAAAAACACTCTTCGAGCGCATTAGTTTGCTACTTTTGACTAGTATTTTATTCAATGTTGGCTTTTCATTTAACTGCGCAATTTTAATTATGGGCGAGCATTATTCCCCACACGCGCACATCCCGAAATTTGGTCTTGCGGGATTGCTGGTTACACTCGGAATTATTTATGGCGACATTGGTACATCGCCGCTGTATGTAATGAAAGCCATTGTGGGCGATCGCATCATTTCGGAAGATTTGATTCTGGGTGGTATGTCCTGCATTTTCTGGACGCTTACACTCCAAACTACGATTAAATACATTCTATTGATTTTACGTGCCGATAACAAGGGTGAAGGTGGAATATTTGCGCTATATGCATTGGTGCGGCGAACCAAAATCAAATGGTTGCTTTTTCCTGCCATCATTGGCGGTGCGGCATTGTTGGGAGAGGGAATAATTACACCTGCAATTTCGGTTTCCTCTGCAATTGAAGGGTTGAGGGAAAATTATCCCCACATACAAACGATTCCAATCATCCTTGGTATTTTATTTACGCTTTTTGCGATACAACAATTTGGCACAAAATCCATCGGTAAATTTTTCGGACCGGTAATGTTTACATGGTTTATGATGTTGGCCATTTTAGGAACAACAAGCTTAATTCAGGCACCGGAAGTATTGCGTGCACTAAGTCCACATTATGCCATTCAATTGTTGCGCAATTACCCAAGTGGATTCTGGATTTTAGGGGCTGTTTTCCTTTGCACAACGGGTGCCGAGGCTTTATATTCCGATCTTGGACATTGCGGAAAGCGCAATATTCGGGCTTCATGGATTTTTGTTAAAACATCCTTAATTCTTAACTATTTAGGCCAGTCGGCCTGGCTACTTAATCATGCAGGGAAGGGAATAGAGGGCGAAAATCCATTTTATGCATTAATGCCGCATTGGTTTTTTATTCCGGGCTTTATCATTACTACGATTGCTACAATTGTAGCATCTCAGGCCTTAATCAGTGGGTCATTCACGCTTATTAACGAGGCTATTCGTCTGAATTTGTGGCCCAAGGTGCGTATTGCCTATCCAACCGTTCTGAAAGGTCAATTGTACATACCGTCCATTAACTGGCTATTATTTATTGGATGCGCAAGTGTTGTCTTATTTTTTAAAGAATCAAGCGCAATGGAAGCGGCGTATGGATTAACGATTATCATTGGGATGATGATGTCGTCGACTTTACTGGTTTTTTATATGCGCATGAAACGCTTTGCGCCTTGGATTATCGGATTTTTCATTCTCACGTACCTTACCGTAGAATCGAGTTTTCTTATTGCCAACATTAAAAAGATTCCCGAAGGCGGGTATATTTCTTTGTTTATAGCTCTTTTCATCGCCTTAGTGATGTGGATCTGGTACGATGCCCGAAAAATTCGCAATTCGTACGTTGAATTCGTGAACCTGAATGAATACCTAGATTTGCTTTGCGAATTGAAGCAAGATCTTTCGGTGCCCAAATACGCAACGCACCTGGTATTCTTAACGAGCGCCAATTACGACGAGCAAGTTGAGTCGAAGATTATTTATTCCATTCTCCAGAAGCAGCCCAAACGTGCCGATATCTATTGGTTTTTGCACGTTGACGTAGTCGATGAGCCGTATCGCATGGAATACAAGGTAAACGAGATTGTAAACGATGCGGTTATTCGTGTCGATTTTTACCTCGGTTTCCGCGTTGCACCGCGCATTAACCTCATGTTTCGCAAGGTTGTGCAGGATTTGGTGAAGCAGCATGAGGTGGACATTGTATCGCGCTATGAATCGCTGAATAAAAATCAGGTAATCGGCGATTTCCGTTTTATTGTATTGGAGAAATTCCTGTCGAATGAAAACGAATTGCCGTTCTACGAGAAGATTGTGCTCGATATTTACTTCATGTTGAAGAGCATCAGCTTATCGGAAGAAAAAGCATTTGGCCTCGATACGAGTTCGGTGCATGTCGAAAAAGTGCCGTTGATAATTGCACCGACGCGCGATCTGCATCTGAAACGAATCAAGTAGCAAGATTGATACAGCTTTTTATCATGCTTGTTTCCGTAGATTTCAACATGACTGGAATTTACGTGGAGTAATTTTTCGTCAAATGATTTGCAAATTATTCTGAACAGCTATTTTAAAATAACTCGCTTTACAACGTATTAAGCATAAAAAAAGCCACCCGAATGAGTGGCTTGAATTATTTCAACACGATATCGAATTACGACTCTTGTGGATTGCGGAATTTGTTGCTGTAAATCGCGCGCTTAATTTCTTCGCGGCGTTCTACTGAAGGCTTAGTGAATTTCTGGCGATCACGAAGTTCTTTAATCAAACCTGTTTTCTCCACTTTACGCTTGAATTTCTTAAGCGCTTTTTCAATCGATTCGCCTTCTTTAACTGGAATAATGAGCATTTGATGAACTGTTTTTATGTTTTTTAAGGGTTGCAAATATAGGTCTTAATTCCTGAAATACAAACAATCCAATAAAAATAATTTATTGAACTAGTTTTACGAAATTGCCATCAAAAATAAAGCATGCCTTCATTTGATATTGTTTCTAAGGTCGATCTTCAAACACTCGACAATGCTATTAATTCGGCAAAGAAAGAAGTGCTTACGCGCTACGATTTCAGGGATTCTAAAACCGAAATCGAACTCGATAAAAAAAGCAATGTAATTCATGTAACTACCGAAAACGAAATGCGCGTTACCGCAATCGAAGACATCGTCCGTTCGCGCATTATGAAACAGAACATTGATCCCAATTGCATGGATTTAGGAAAGGCACAGTATGCTTCTGGCAGCATGTTGCGAAAAGATATCCGAATTAAGCAGGGCATCGACAAAGACGCTTCACGCAAAATCATGAAGGAAATCAAAGATTCGGGAATTAAAGTTCAGGCGCAGCTAATGGATGAACAAATCCGCGTGAGCAGCAAAAAAATCGACGATCTTCAAAAAACAATCGCGCTGCTTCGTGGTAAAAACTTCGAAATTCCGCTGCAGTTTACA
>JBKCFX010000344.1:0-8159 GCA_046303595.1 Bacteroidia bacterium | reverse complement strand
GCATTCGGAAATAAGAATGAAAATTTGCCAAGTCAGTATTAAGATTTCAAGAATTCCTGAGCGCAATGCAACCAATTATTTCGCTTGTTTTTTGGGCCTTTTTCCGGCTATTCGCTGTAGCTTGGTTTCGCAAGCTGCACCAAGGCTACACGCTGCTATCCGGGGCAGGGCATACGGTGTTTGTATGAAAATTCTCTTTCGAAAATGAGATTTAGGCAGAATACATTTCGATTCTTTTAAATGCGTCAATTCGCCAATAAGACGCAGCATTTCATTGCCCAAAAATAACTTCGCGGGCTTTGTTATCTTTGCTTAATACCAAAATATGCTATGAATGTTACCCAAATAGAAAATAACATCAAACACCTTGTTGCACCTAATAAATTGAAATCACATTGCATATGACACCACTACTTTTTATTTCTCATAGCAGTAATCCTTTCAACAGCGATGAAGATTGTTTGGAGTACCATTTCAAATTGTATGAGAAGATGATTCAAAAGGAGGCAGACAGAGGAACTTTGTTTGAGGTTGAGAAAAACGAAAGGAAAAAGAAATGAGTTCACTCGATATACACAGCACCTATGCCGATTGGCTCAAGGAAGTAAAAGAACGCATTAAAAAAGCGCGCGTTCAAGTGGCATTGGCTGCAAACCATGAGCTTATTTCTTTCTATTGGGATTTAGGTAAAATGATATCAGAAACCCAAACAGCTTATGGAACTGGCTTTTTAGATCAGCTTTCCAAAGATTTACACAAGGAGTTTCCGGATATGAAAGGTTTCTCGTATCGGAATTTAGCCATGTGCCGTCAATTTTATCAGTTTTATTCCAGTCCAAATCTGCAACAGCCTGTTGCAGATTTACAGACCGCTGATAATCAAAGAGAATCAGACAAAGTAATTTCGGATATTGAAAGGAGAGAAGCAGACGTTTCTATTCAAAAATACACCCTTCAAATTCCCTGGGGTCATAATATTTTAATTTTTTAAAAATCAAAATCGCAAAACGAGGCATTTTTCTACATCGAACAAACCCTGGAAAATGGTTGGAGCCGAGATGTGCTGGCATTGCAGATTAAATCGAACCTGTTTGAGCGGCAAGGCAAGGCGATTACTAATTTTCAGCAAACTTTACCCTTGCCACAATCCGATCTGGCAATCCAAACCTTGAAAGATCCCTATATTTTCGATTTCTTAACCATGGATAATGCTTACCATGAAAAAGACATCGAAAACCAGTTATTAAGCCACATCACGAAATTTTTATTGGAACTGGGAAAAGGCTTTGCATTTGTTGGAAAGCAATATCATATAACGGTTGGAGAAACCGATTACTACATCGACTTGCTATTCTATCATGTAAAGTTGAAATGCTTCGTAGTAATCGAGTTAAAAAACACCAAGTTTATTCCCGAATATGCAGGCAAACTAAATTTTTATTTGTCGGCGGTGGATAGTCTTATCAAAACAGAAACAGACAATGCCACCATTGGAATTCTACTCTGCCGCGATAAAAATAATTTTGAGACCGAATTTGCTTTACGCGATATAAATAAACCGATGGGCGTAAGCGAATTTCAATTAACCGAAATAGTGCCTGAGGAACTAAAATCGAGTTTACCTACTGTTGAAGAAATAGAACAGGAATTAAAATCAATAGAATAAATATATGCCAGATATCGTACACGTAGAATACAAACAAACGGGCTTTACAGACATAACCAATGAAGACAAAGAAGCAGGTTATATCTATGTTTTAAGTTCAAAATCAACTGATTCCCAAATTAGAGAAATAAAGAATTTGTTTAAGATTGGTTACTCAACCACCCCGGTTGAAAATAGAATTAAAAACGCAGCGAAAGAACCCACCTATTTAATGGCTTCCGTTCATGTTGAAGCAGAATACAAAACCTTTAATATGAACACCCAAAAGTTTGAGCAATTGCTTCACAACTTCTTTGGCAGCTCCTGTTTAAACATTGATATTTTTGACGAGAAAGGTCACAGACACATGCCACAAGAATGGTTTATAGCGCCATTGCACGTAATAGACCAGGCCATACATTACATTATTTCGGGCGAGATAGTTAATTACAAATACGATTCAACGAGTAAAGAAATAATAGAAAGATAAAAGCCAATATGTCGAGAATAAGCAAGTATGCAGGTTCGCTTACCTGTTTTTGGGGGCCTTTTTCCGGCTATTCGCTGTAGCTTGGTTTCGCAAGCTGCACCAAGGCTACACGCTGCTATCCGGGGCACGATTGGCTCACCCAAGCTCTTCTTTGTTCCAATTTGAGAAAATAGTCAACGAATTAACTCCGCAGCTCTGCTCCGGTCGATTCGGCCACCGCATGCATAATGCGCTCCATTGCCTTTTCGATGGCTTTGTCGTTCAAAGTTTGCTCCTCATCGCGGAAGACAAACGAAACCGCATACGATTTTTTTCCGGCGGGTAATTTATCGCCCTCGTATACATCAAATAGGTTAATCTCGCGCAATAGTTTACGTTCGGCCTGATTTGCTGCCGTGCGAATTTTGTCGAAAACAATGTTTCGATCTAGCAGTAACGACAAATCGCGCCGAACCGATGGAAATTTCGGAATCTCACGATATTCGGTGCGAACTGCTGCATAAGTTGTTACGAGTTTTTTCCAGTCGAGTGCTGCATAAAAAACAGCATCGTCAATTCCAAACGTGCGCGATAAAGAGACAGAAACCTGTCCGATTGTACCTAGTTCTTGATTCCGGAGGCGAAGTACATAGCCACCCTGAAATTCTTCGTTCGTACTTTCTTCAAATGAAAGTGCGTCTGTCTCGATTCCGAACAAACTTAAAAAATGTACAGTTATCCCCTTCAAATAGTAAAAATCGATCTTTCGCTCGGGCGAATTCCAGCTTTCAGCATGTGTATTCCCACTGAGCACCAGGGCAAATTTTGTCTGCTCACGAAATCCTTTTTCCCGGGCTTCATACACCTTCCCGAATTCAAAGAATTTCAGGTTATGCTGTTGACGGTTTTTATTCCAGGCAACATTCTCGAGCAAGCCGGGCAACATGCTGCTGCGCAATACATCCAATTCTGAACTTAAAGGATTCGCAAGCCGAACGGGATGAATACCTTTCGGAACCAAAGAAGAGGCATTTAAGGAATTGTTCAACACTTCCATAAAGCCATGTCCACATAAATGTTCAGAAACCCGACTCAGCAAGCGGCCTTCGTCGGGGTTTGGCGCGGTCGAAACCGAATTGCGCACTTGTGTTGGAATAGCAATGCGGTTGTATCCGTAAATGCGCAGGATTTCTTCGGTTATGTCTGCTGCGTTTTCAACGCCTGTTTTGAATGGCGGAATGGCTATATCAACACCTTCTTCGCGCTGCTTTTTCACCGTAATTTCAAGCTTTTGAAGGATCGCAATTGCTTCCTCGCGAGGAATAACTTCTCCGATGAGTCGGTCCATCTGCGACCATGCATAATGCAATAAAACCGGCTGGGCCGGAACCGGATAATAATCGGTAGCGCCTTCGATTGTTCCACCACAAATTTGAACAATCAGTTCGGCAGCGCGCAATAGGGCATAGGTTGTAATTTCGGGATCGGCTCCGCGTTCGAAACGGAACGATGAATCGGTCTTGAGGTTGTGGCGTTTCGACGACTTACGCACCCAAACGGCATTGAAATTCGCCGATTCGAGCAGTATCGAGGTTGTATCAACTGTAACGCCCGAATCAAGCCCACCGTAAATTCCGGCCATGCACAACGGTCGTTCGGCATCGCAAATCATGAGGTCCGAACTGCTCAGTTTGCATTCGGTTCCATCAAGCGCGGTAAACGCTGTCCCATCGGCACAGGTGCGGACACGAATTGCCTTGCCCTTTATCTTCAATGCATCGAATGCATGCAGTGGCTGTCCTAGTTCGTGCAATACAAAATTGGTAACATCAACAATCGCATTGATGGGCCGTAAGCCAATGCTACTGAGTGCATGGCGCAACCAAGCCGGACTTTCGCCATTTTGCAGTCCGCTTATCTTTAGCGTGCTGTATCTGCTCAGCGCCTCGGGTGTTTCGATATGTATTTCGATTGCATGCGTATTTTGCGGGAAGGCGGTTTCGACTTTAGGCTTGATGAGCTGCACGTCGCTTTGCTGATAGCATACTGCCGCAAGATCGCGTGCTACGCCTACATGCGAAGCGGCGTCGATACGATTGGGTGTGAGGCCGATTTCAAAAACATGATCGCTTTCGAGTTTGAAATAGGTTGAGGCCTTCATTCCAACAGGTGTATCGGGAGGAAGTACCATGATTCCTTCGTGCGACTCGCCAAGACCAAGTTCATCTTCGGCACAAATCATCCCCTGCGATACTTCGCCGCGAATCTTACTTTCTTTTATGGTGAATGGTTCGCCATCTTTGGCATACAGAACGGTTCCACTAGTCGCTACCAGAACTTTCTGCCCTGTGGCTACATTCGGAGCTCCGCAAACAATCGCAAGGGGCTCGGGCTTCCCTACATTAACTTTTGTAACACGCAGTCGGTCGGCATTCGGGTGCTGTTCGCACTGAAGCACCTCACCAACAACAACGCCGCGGAGGCCTCCTTTGATGGTTTCAAATTCTTCAACCGATTCAACTTCCAGTCCGCAATCGGTTAACAATCGCGCGGTTTCGTCTACAGGAAGGCTTTTGCTTAAATATCGAGCAAGCCAAGAGGCAGCAATTTTCATAGGTCAAATGTACAATCAGTAACGCATCCAGCGAAAAATTTCGCGCCATGTAGGACGTTTGCCGTACATGAGCAAGCCGGTGCGGTAAACTTTTCCGGCACCCCAGGTGGTGAGAATAAATCCGCCAATAAGCAGTACCATTGAGGCAATCAGTTCGAGGTAATGAACGCCGAAAGGAAGCCGCACCATCATGATGATTGGTGAGGTAAAGGGAATCATCGAAAGCCATATCGCCAGAGGTCCGTTTGGATCATTGAGAACCGTTTGCGCCATCACAAATGAGAAGATAAGCGGCGCCGAAATGGGCAACATAAACTGTTGTGTATCGGCTTCGCTATCAACCGCTCCGCCAATTGCCGCGAAAATGGCTCCATACAAGAGGTATCCGCCGAGGAAATAAAAGATAAAGCAAGGAATCATCAGGCCCCAGTTAATCATCCCTACACGCTGCACAATTTGCTGTGTTTCGCGTAACTGGTCGATATCTTCAACTGCGGTGCCTTCGGGACTTTGCTGCATAATGCGTTCGATGTTATCGGTGCTGAATTTATCCTTCACCACCGTTGCCATGAAAATCGTATAAATTGATGCGGTTAAAACGACCCAAAGTAGAAACTGTGTAAGGCCGACCAAGGCAATCCCGATAATCTTGCCCATCATCAACTGGAAAGGTTTTACCGAAGAAATAATCACCTCCACAATACGATTCGTCTTTTCTTCAATAATGCCGCGCATAACCTGCGAGCCAAACAGAAAGATAAACATGTAAATCAAGATTCCGCCGAAAAAGCCCAGTGCAGTGCTTACTTCAACATCGGCTTCCTTTTTATCGCCCAACTGAATAACATCAAGAGGCACGTTGACCGTCTTTTTTACATTATCGACCAAGTCCTGATCAACACCCTGCGACTGCAGCTTAAGTCGTTCGATTTGTTTCTCGATTTGGTTGCGGATAAATAGTTTAAGGGTAAGCGAAACCTGTTTTGCGCTGTACAATTTGATTTGCCGCTGCAGGTGGTTAATGTCGTTTTCTTCGAATTTTGGGATATGCAGTAACGCATAGTACTCCGATGCATCAAGTTCTGATATGGCTTTTTGAAGGGGTTGCCGGGTATATACAAATTTTACATCGTCGTTCGCTTGTAACAATCCTTCTACAAAATGCGCCTCATCGAGCACGGCAATTTTCTTCACGCTGGTATTTACCGATGCCATCCAAACAGGCACAATCATTAAAGCGCCCATGATGAGTGGACCCAAAATGGTCATGATAATAAACGAACGTTTACGCACACGACTAAGGTACTCGCGTTTAATGATGAGACCTATTTTTCCCATGTTGTTGCATTTTCATTGTTCGACTGTACCATGTTGATGAAAACATCGTTCATGGATGGAATAATTTCGTTTACAGAAATAATTTCGCAAACCGGCAACACGGCCGAGAGCAAGTTGTTGATGGTATTATTGCCAAGCAGGCGCAGGGTAACTTCGCAATGTGCATCGACCTGTTTTTTTTCGATGAGTTCGGCTCCTGCCCAAAGAGCATTGGTAAACGAAACCAGATTGCCTGTGAATTCGATGCGGTAGGTTTGCGTACGAAATTGTTTGCGGATATCGGCAAGGGTGCCGTCGAGAATTTTACGGCTTTTGTGAATGAGCACAATGTTGTCGCAAAGTGTTTCGACCGTTTCCATACGGTGTGTCGAAAAAATTAGCGTAGCACCTTTGCGGTTTAGTTCGAGTATCTCGTCGCGTATGAGGTTGGCATTCACCGGGTCGAAACCAGTGAATGGTTCATCAAAAATTAGCAATTCGGGTTCGTGCAATATCGTTACGATGAACTGTACTTTTTGCGCCATGCCCTTCGAAAGCTCTTCTACTTTCTTGTTCCACCAGCCTTGAATTTCGAATTTCTCGAACCAGTAGCGCAGCTTTTGCTTCGCATCGCGTGCAGCGAGTCCCTTAAGCTGAGCCAGGTACATGCACTGTTCGCCCACTTCCATTTTGCGGTATAAACCGCGTTCTTCGGGCAGATAACCGATGCGGGCAATATGTTCCGGACTCAATGGTTTGCCATCGAAAAGTACCTCACCCGAATCGGGTGCCGTAATTTGGTTTATGATGCGAATTAAGGATGTTTTTCCAGCACCATTGGGTCCAAGAAGTCCGAGTATTTTCCCACGCTCAACTGCTACACTTACCTCGTTTAATGCAGTGTAATTGTCGTAGCGTTTGGTTACAGATTTTGCTTCTAACAAAGGAATGTGCATGGGTATTTCCCGTATAAAATTAAAAAGCCTGTTTCAATAGAACAGGCTTCAAAGATAGTATTCCAAGTTTATTGGAAGTATTCTTTTACGCGGTCGAAAAACGATTTTTCTTTTTTGCCCGGTTGCGGTTGAAAGTGTTCCGAGGATCGTAATTTCTCTAGCATTTCCTTTTCTTCGGAACTCAGCGTTTGCGGAGTCCAAACGTTCACATCGACAAGTAAATCGCCCTTCTGATACGAATTTACCTCGGGTAGACCTTTACCGCGCAACCGGAAAACCTTGCCCGATTGTGTGCCCGGTTCGATTTTGAATTTGGCTTTCCCTTCCAATGTGGGTATTTCGATTGATGTTCCCAAAGCGGCATCGGCAAAATTGATGTAGCAGTTGTAGTACAAATTGTTGCCATCGCGTTTTAATTCGGGATGTTCGGCCTCTTCGATGGCAACGATTAAGTCGCCCGGAATTCCTCCACGTGGCGCTGCATTCCCTTTTCCGGCTACGTTGAGCTGCATGCCTTCACCCACACCGGCAGGGATCTGAATTGAAATTACATCTTCTTCGCGCACGATTCCGTCGCCTGAGCAGGATTTGCATTTGCTGGCAATTATTTTTCCTTCTCCATCGCAAGCCGGACACGTCGAAGCCGTTTGCATCTGGCCCAAGATCGTATTGGTTACCCGCATTACCCTTCCGGCTCCGTTGCAGGTCGAACAAGTCGAAAACGAAGAGCCTTTCTCGGCGCCCGATCCGCTGCATATTTTACACGCTACAAACTTGTTTACTTTAATTTTTTTCTCAATACCGTTGGCTATTTCCTCAAGGTTTAACTTCACCTTAATGCGCATGTTGCTGCCGCGGTGCACGGTTCTTCCGCGGCTTTGCCCTCCACCAAATCCAAATCCACCGAAACCACCTTGCCCGAAAATATCGCCGAACTGACTGAAGATATCGTCCATGCTCATGCCGCCACCGAAGCCACCTGCCGCACCGCCCATTCCTTGGTGACCAAAACGGTCGTATCGGGCACGTTTTTCGGCATTGCTCAAAACCTCATATGCTTCGGCTGCTTCCTTGAATTTGTCTTCGGCTGCTTTATCGCCGGGATTTTTGTCGGGATGAAACTGAACTGCCAATTTTCGGTAAGCTTTCTTCAGCTCC